>JAPOWL010000076.1 GCA_026707615.1 Acidobacteriota bacterium
GCGCACCTGGTCGCCCATCCCCGCCGCGACACGATCGTCACCATCCGCCGCGAGCGCGCCGGCCGGGGCGGGGGGTCGGGGGCCCCGGCCGGAGCCGGCGCGGACGCGGGCGGTGCGGGCGGCGGGGGTGGAGCCGGCGCGGACGCGGGCGGTGCGGGCGGCGACGGCGCGCACCCGGCCACCGTCGCCGGGCTGGCCCTCGACGTGGTCTTCCCGGTGGTCCACGGGCCGTACGGCGAGGACGGGACGCTGCAGGGGCTGCTCGAGCTCGCCAACGTCCCCTACGTCGGGGCGGGCGTCCTCGGCTCGGCGGTCGCGATGGACAAGGCGGTGGCGAAGACCCTGATCGCCGCGCGCGGGCTGCCGCAGGTCGACCACTGCGTGGTCGCGGGGCCCGACTGGGACGCGGACCCGGAGCGGGTGGCCGCGCGGGTCGAAGCGGCGCTCCCCTACCCGGTGTTCGTCAAGCCGTGCAACCTCGGGTCCAGCATCGGGGTGTCGAGGGCGGCAGACCGCGGGGAGCTGCGCCGGGCGCTGGCTCGCGCGCGCGAGTTCGACCGCAAGCTGCTCGTGGAGGGGGCGGTGGCCGATGCGCGCGAGATCGAGTGCGCCGTCCTCGGGAACGACGCGCCGGAGGTCTCGGTGCCGGGCGAGATCGTCCCCGCCGGCGACTTCTACGACTACGACGCCAAGTACCTGGACGACGACTCGGAGCTGATCATCCCCGCCCCGCTTCCCGCGGCGCGGGCCGACGCGGTGCGCGAGATGGCGGCGGAGGCGTTCCGGGCCGTCGAGGGCGCCGGCATGGCACGCGTCGACTTCCTGCTCGCCGCGGCCGACGACCGCATCTACGTGAACGAGGTGAACACCATCCCGGGGTTCACGACGATCAGCATGTACGCGAAGCTGTGGGAGGCGTCGGGCCTCCCCTACGCCGCCATGCTCGACCGCCTGATCGAGCTGGCGCTCGCCCGCCACGCCGCGAAGCAGCGGCTGCGCACGAGCATGACGGACTGAGCATGCCCGTCAGACGCCGCCGGTCGGGCGCTCACCCGGCGGCCGGCGGCCGTCCCAGACCAGGATGCGGCGGATGCGGTCGCCCGGCAGCAGCGCGTCGACCACCTCCATGCCGGCCACCACGCGGCCGAACGCGGTGTAGCGGCCGTCGAGGTGCGGCTGCGGCGAGTGGGTGATGAAGAACTGGCTCCCGCCCGTGTCGCGCCAGTCGAGGGCCATGCCCACCGTGCCGCGCAGGTAGGGCAGCGCGTTCAGCTCGTCGCGCAGCGTGTAGCCGGGCCCCCCCTCGTTGTCGTGCCGGGGGTCGCCGCCCTGGACGACGTAGTTGGGCACGACGCGCTGGAACGAGAGCTCGTCGAAGAAGCCCCGGCGGGCCAGGCGCATGAAGTTGTCGGCGGTGAGCGGGGCGTCGAGGACGGCCAGCTCGATCTCGATGGTGCCGCGGTCGGTCTCGACGTAGACGCGCGGCGACACGGACGGCGCAACGAGATCGGGCGCGGCGTAGTCGGTGTCGGTGCCGGCGCGCGGCGCGGGCCGGATCGCCTGCGCAGGGTCCCGGTCGCCGGGGGCGAGGTCCGCGAGCAGCTCCGCGGCCACGACACGGACCGCCCAGTCGGGATCGTCGAGCGCCGCCTCGAGCGTCCCGCGGGCCGCGGGGAGGCCGTAGGCCGCGAGCGCCCGGAGGGCGGCGGCGCGGGCGAGGTAGGAGGCGTCCCCCAGCCCGGCGCGATAGGCCTCGGCGAGCGCTTCGGCGCCGGCCGGCGGCCGGAGCTCGCCCCGCAACTCCCCCCGGAGCTCACCGATGACGCGCGCCGCCGTCGCCCTCACCACGACGTCGGAAGCCGCGAGGTGCGCGGTCAGCGCGGCCTCGACGCCGGGCGCGCCGACCGCGGCCAGCGCCTCCAGGACGCTGGGCACGACGCGCTCGTCCGCGTCGTCGAGCATCGCGGCCAGACGGCCGGCCGCCGCTTCGGGATCGACGTCCCGCATGGCTCCGGCCACGGCCCGCCGCACGCGCCAGTCCGCATCCGCCCCCAGCCCCGACAGCATGCGCAGGAAGGTCTCGGGATCGGCGGCGGCGAGGGCGCGCAGCGAGGCGGCCCGGAGCGGCGCCCAGGAATGCGTCATGAGCTCCGTGAACACGGGGATCGACGCTTCGCTGCGGTGGCGCGCCAGGGCCTCGACCGCCTCCAGCCGGAGCATGCGGTCGAGGTCGCGGATGCGCACGAAGCGGTCGAGCTCGGCCGCCGCGGCCGGGTCGTCGATCGCCCCGAGGGCGCGGACGGCGCTGACGACGACGCGATCGTCGCGGCGGTCGCGATCGAGGAGCGCGGCGAGCGTCCCGACGGCACGCGGGTCGCCGAGCGCCCCGAGCCCCCGCGCCGCGAAGGCGACGCCGATGGAGCCGCGAATGGTGGCCAGCGTGGTGAGAGCGTCGAAGGCGCGGGGGTCCGCGACCTGCCGCAGCGCGTAGGCCACGGGCCACCACCAGAGGATCGGCTGGCCGTCCTCGAAGAGGATCGCCTGCGCCAGCGGCTCGTACTCGCCGAGGCGGGCCAAGGCATAGACCCCGAGCCGGAACGCCTCGACCTCGTCGTTCAGGGGATACGAGACGTCCTCCGGATCGACGTCGAAGGCGGCGGAGCGGTGCCGCTCGACGAGCGCGCCGATGGCGGCGGCCGCGGACGCGTCCCCGAGGCGGCCGAGCGCTTCCGCCGCGCGCCCCCGCACCCGGGGCGAGGGATCCTCGAGGGCGAGCCGGAGCGGAGCCGCGGCCGCGAGGTCGCCGATGAGCCCCAGGGCGAACGCCGCCATGAGCCGCACCTCGGGTTCGGGCTCGGTCGCCTCGAGCCGGCGCGCGAGCGGCCCCACCGCAGCGGGGAGCCCGACCCGGCCGAGGGCGAGGGCGGCGC
>JAPOWL010000639.1 GCA_026707615.1 Acidobacteriota bacterium
CTCGACGGCGGTGACGCGCCGCGCCGCCGCGCCGCCGCGCCGCCGCGCCACCGCGCCACCGCGCCACCGCTTGGATAGAATGGACCGACGGGGCTCGGCTGCCGGCCCCCGGGAGGACAAGTGATGAAGAGGCTCCTGCTCGCCGGACTCCTGACCGTCGCCGTCGGCACGCCGGCCGCCGCCGAGCTGGCGGACGACGTAGCGGCTCCGTACCTGCACATCCAGCTCGCGCTGGCCAACGACTCCATCGACGGGGTGGGCGATGCGGCGGCTTCGATCGCTGCATCCGCGGCCGCCCTGGGCGAAGCGGGGGCCGACATCGCGGCGTCGGCCGAGGCGCTGGCCGCGGCGCAGGACCTGCGCACCGCGCGCGCCGTCTTCGGACCGCTCAGCGACGCGCTCATCGCCTACGGCGAGGAGGTCGGTTTCGGAGAGCTGCGGGTCGCCTATTGCCCGATGGTCGACAAGTCGTGGGTGCAGGCCGCGGGCGACATCCGCAACCCGTTCTACGGCTCCATGATGCTCACCTGCGGCGAGTTCACGAAGTAGCGTCGCGCAACCGACGTGCCGGCGTCGGGGTGCCGGCGTCGGCGTCGGCGTCGGCGTCGGCGTCCGGCGCCGTCGCCGCCCGATGCGATGCGGCGGGGCGGTGGAATGCGGTCGTCCCGCCCCGGCCTTTCCCCGGTTCGGTCTCGAGGTCCCGATGACGAATTCGTCTCCGCGCTCCGCGCCGGCGGACGTGCGCGCCGCGCTCGACGCGGCGCTTGCCGGGCGCATTCTGGTGCTCGACGGCGCCATGGCGACCATGGTGCAGCCGCTCGGCCTCGAGGAGGCGGACTTCCGGGGGGCGCGCTTCGCCGAGCACGGCCACGAGCTGAAGGGGAACAACGACGTCCTCGTGCTGACGCAGCCCGAGGCGATCGTCCGGATCCACGACGCGTACCTGGCCGCGGGGGCGGACATCGTCGAGACGGACACCTTCACCTCGACCGCCGTCGCGCAGGCCGACTACGGGCTGGAGTCGGCGGCCTACGAGATGAACGTCGCCGCCGCGCGGCTCGCCCGCGTGGCGGCGGACCGCTGGACGGCGCGCACGCCGGAGCGGCCGCGCTACGTCGCGGGGTCGATCGGGCCCACGAACCGCTCGTTGTCCATCTCGCCGGACGTCAACGATCCCACGTTCCGCGCCGCAACGTTCGACGCCGTCCGCGACGCCTACGCCGAGCAGGCGCGCGGGCTCCTCGACGGCGGCTCGGACCTGCTGCTGGTAGAGACGGTCTTCGACACGCTGAACGCGAAGGCGGCGATTGCCGCCATCCTCGACGTCTTCGACGAGCGGGGCGCCGAGGTCCCGCTGATGATCTCGGTGACGATCACCGATCGCAGCGGGCGGACGCTCTCGGGACAGACGATCGACGCCTTCTGGGTCTCGATCGCCCACGCGCGCCCCTTCTCGGTCGGCATCAACTGCGCCCTCGGGGCCCGCGAGATGCGGCCCTATCTGAGCGAGCTGGCCCGCCTCGCCGACACCTGGGTGAGCTGCTACCCGAACGCCGGACTACCCAACGCCTTCGGCGAGTACGACGAGCAGCCCGCGGAGACCGCGCGGCTGCTCCGGGAGTTCGCCGAGAGCGGCCTCGTCAACCTGGTCGGCGGCTGCTGCGGGACGACGCCCGAGCACATCGCGGCGCTCGACGCGGCCGTCGCCGGCGTCGCGCCGCGCCCCCGCCCGTCGCCGGGAGCCGAACGCTACCCCGAGGCCAGCGGCCTCGAGCGGCTGACGGTTCGGCCCGACGGCAACTTCCTGATGATCGGCGAGCGGACCAACGTCACCGGCTCCCGGAAGTTCGCGCGGTTGATCAAGGCGGGCGACTTCGCCGCGGCGGCCGACGTGGCGCTCGAGCAGGTGCGCGGCGGCGCCAACGTGATCGACGTCAACGTCGACGAGGCGCTGCTCGACTCCGAGGCGGTCATGGGCGCGTTCCTGCGCCTGCTGGCCACCGAGCCCGAGATCGCGCGCGTGCCCGTCATGATCGACAGCTCGAAGTGGTCGGTCATCGAGGCGGGGCTGAAGTGCGTGCAGGGGAAGGCGATCGTCAACTCCATCAGCCTCAAGGAGGGCGAGGCCGACTTCCTCGACAAGGCGCGCCTCATCCGCCGCTACGGCGCCGCGATGGTCGTGATGGCGTTCGACGAGCGCGGCCAGGCCGACACCGCGGCCCGCAAGGTGGAGATCTGCCGGCGCGCCTACGCGCTGCTGACGGAGCAGGCGGGCGTCGAGCCGCGCGACATCGTCTTCGACCCCAACGTCCTGGCCGTGGCCACCGGCCTCGCCGAGCACGACCGCTACGCCCTCGACTACATCGAGGCCACGCGCACCATCAAGGAGACCTGCCCCGGCGCGATGGTGAGCGGCGGCGTCAGCAACCTCTCGTTCGCCTTCCGCGGGAACGACGTGGTGCGCGAGGCGATGCACGCCGCGTTCCTCTACCGGGCGACGCGCGCCGGCATGGACATGGGCATCGTCAACGCCGGTCAGCTCGCGGTCTACGAGGACATCCCGGCGGATCTGCTCGCGCACGTGGAGGACGTCATCCTCGACCGCCGCGAGGACGCCACCGAGCGGCTCGTGCGGTTTGCGGCGGGCGTCAGCGGCGCGGCGACGAAGCGCGCCGTCGACCTGGCGTGGCGCGAGGCGCCGGTCGACGAGCGGCTGGCCCACGCCCTCGTGCACGGCATCGTCGAGTTCATCGAGGCCGACGTCGAGGAGGCGCGCCGCGCCTCCGCCCGACCTCTCGACGTGATCGAGGGGCCGCTGATGAACGGCATGAAGATCGTCGGCGACCTCTTCGGGGCGGGCAAGATGTTCCTGCCCCAGGTGGTCAAGAGCGCTCGGGCCATGAAGAAGGCGGTCGCCTACCTGCAGCCGT
>JAPOWL010000006.1:0-3661 GCA_026707615.1 Acidobacteriota bacterium
CAGCTCCGGTGCGATGCCGAGTCCCATCAGCATCGGCACGAAGACGATCGACAACAGCGCCCACTTGGCGGAGGCCGAGCCGATGAACAGGTTGGCGATTGCGGTCAGGATGATGATGCCGACGATGGTCACCTGCGAGGGCAACGCCAGGTCGCGCAGGAAGTTGGCGCCCTTGAGGGCGATCAGCAGGCCGACGTTGGAGTTGTTGAAGGCGGCGATGAACTGCGCGGCGAAGAACGCCAGGACGAGGTAGTACGCCAGCGTCCGCATCTGCTCGCTCATGCCGTCGACGAAGTCCTTGTGGGTCTCGATCGAACCCGCGACGTAGCCGTGCACCACCCCCGGCAGCAGGAACAGCAGGAAGATGAGGGGCACTATCATGCCCATCAGGGGCGCGCCGAAGTTGGTGAGCGAACCGTCTCCCGAATCGCGCAGGGACGACCCCTCGGGCAGCGCCCAGAGGACCAGCACGAGGAGCCCCGCGACCAGGGTCGCCATGCCGGCCAGGAACCCGCGGCGGTCGCTGTCGGTCAGCTCCTCCATCTTCGGCATCTCCTCGGGGTCGCCGTCGACCGGCGTCGCCTGCAGGCGCGGCTCGATGACGCGATCCGTCAGGTACCAGCCGACGCCGATGACGAGCAGCGACGAGAACGCGGTGAAGCCCAGATTGCTCAGCGGATTGACCTGGCGACCGGCGTCGAGAATCTGGGCGGCCTCCTGCGTGAAGCCCTGCAGCAACGGGTCGAGGCCCGAGGGAATGAAGTTGGCGGAGAATCCCCCGCTTACGCCTGCGAAAGCGGCTGCGATGCCGGCCAGGGGGTGCCGGCCCGCGGCGTAGAAGATGGCGCCGCCCAGGGGAATGACGAGCACGTAGCCGGCGTCGGCGGCGGTGTGGCTGACGATCGCGGCGAGGAGCAGCATCGGGGTCAACAGGCTCGGCGCGGTGCGGCCCAGAATCAGCTTGAGACCGGCGTTGATGAAGCCGGTCTTCTCGGCCACTCCCACGCCGAGCAGGGCCACGAGCACGACTCCCAGCGGCGCGAACCCGGTGAAGGTGGTGACCATCTGCGACAGGAAGGTGGCGAGGGCGGGACCCGTCAACTGGTTGGCGATCCGGAGTGGCAGGCAGGCGCGCCGGAACTCCCCGCCCGGGTAGTACTCGGCCAGCTCCTGCACCTGCTCGCAGGTCCGCGGGTCCGCCTCGGCGAACTCGACGGGTGACAGGAGCGCCGAGACGACCCAGGTCAGCAACAGCAGCAGGAGAAAGAGGACGGCGGGATCCGGCAGCCGGTTACCGATCGTCTCGATGCTGCTCAGCGCGCGGTCGACGAGCCCTCCGCGATCGGTGGCCCGCGCCCGCCTCGTAGGCTCAGCCATGCGTTTCTCCTCCAGTCAGCAGGAAATGGTCGTGCCGATCCCAGCCCGGTTCCGTTTTCGGATGGGGATTGTTGCACCCCCTCGGAATGGTGCTCGCAAGCCTGACGACTCTCCACGCGCCGGCTTGAGCACGCGAGGCCACACCTGACGCTCGGCGCATGGCGCTCGGCACAGGGGGAACCTCGCTCTGAAGATGGCCGGAGCCCGCGTGGGCTCACCCGCACCCGCAACGCAGCGCCGACGACGGACCGGCGGAGGGGGAGCCTCGGGCAGACCTTCTTGGTGTACCAGCTGAGCGTCTCTGCGGCGACCTCGGATCCCCGGGTGGCGCCATCCCCCATCGGCCCCGTGCTCGCACCGAGCGCCCGCTATACTGGGCCGGCATGTCCCCCGTGACCGCCGGCCCCTCGCGCCCGGCGCCGGCGGCCGTCGAGCGCATTCCCGACATCTACGCCGCGAAGCGCGCCGGCGGGCGCCCCGTCATCTCCGTCGAGTTCTTCCCCCCCAAGACCCCGCAGGGGGACGAGAGCCTGTTCGACCGCGTGCTCCCCCGCCTGGCCGAGGCGCGGCCCGACTTCTATTCGGTGACCTACGGCGCGGGGGGCGGGGGAACACGGGCGCGCACGCTGCAGATCGTCGATCGGATGCAGCGCGAGCACGGCATGACGGCGATGGCGCATGTCACCTGCACCAGCTTCACGCGCGCGGCGATGGACGACTTCCTGAACGAGGCCGCCGGGCTCGGCATCCGCAACATCCTGGCCCTGCGCGGCGACCCGCCCGCCCCCGGCGGGGGCTTCGAGCGCCCGGAGGGCGGCTTCGACTACGCCTACCAGCTCATCGACGTCCTCAGAGCCCGCGCCGGGGAGTTCGCGATCGGCTGCGCCGGCTTCCCCGAGGGCCACCCCGACTGCACCGCGGGGCGCGAGGTGGACTGGGGCCGCCTGCGCGACAAGATCGAGCACGGCGCCGAGTTCGTCCTGTCGCAGCTCTTCTTCGACAACGCCGACTACTTCGCCATGGTCGATCACCTGACCGGCGCGCTCGGCGTGACCGTCCCCATCACGCCCGGCGTCCTGCCCATCCTGACCACGCGGCAGGTGAAGCGCTTCACCGCGCTGTGCGGAGCGAGGCTGCCGCGAGCCCTCGTCGCCGACCTCGACCGGCTCGAGGCGGACGACGACGCCGTGACCGAGCTCGGCATCGAGTTCGCGTCCCGGCAATGCGAGGCGCTCCTGGCCGGCGGGGCGCCCGGCCTCCACCTCTACGGGCTCAATCGGTCGCGGTCGACGCTCGCCATCCTGCGCAACCTCGGCATCGCCTAGGAGTCTGCGCCGCGAAACGACGCCGCCTCCTGCAGGGCTGGTTGGGCACCAGGTGGAGGCGCCAGACGACGAATGGTGGGCTGGGCGGCCCGCCCGGCAGAAGGTCGCGCGCCGGACGCGATCCGGTAATCTCCGAGGCATGACCTCGACATGCCGCCGTCCCGCTGCCGCCACGTTCCTGACCCTGGCCCTGGGCGCGAATCCGACCGCGGGGGCCCAGCCCGACGAGGAGGTGGCGGCACGCCTCGCCGGACTCGCGCTCGACTGCGTCCACCGCGAGTACCCGAACAAGATCGCGCACGTCCTCCAGGGCGACGGCGACGCGCGGCCGCCCCGGGAGCTGACGCCGGCGTTCTACGGCTGCTACGACTGGCACTCGTCGGTGCACGGGCACTGGCTGCTCGCCCGACTGGCGCGGCTCTACCCGGGCGCGGAGACGGCCGGGCCGTCGCGTGCCGCCCTCGCCCGGAGCCTGAGCGTCGCCAACCTCCGACGCGAGGCCGAGTACCTGGAGGCCCCCGGTCGCGAGGGCTTCGAGCGGCCTTACGGGCTGGCGTGGCTGCTGCAGCTCGCGGCGGAATTGCGCGAATGGGACGACCCGGACGCGCGGGGCTGGGGGACTGCCCTCGCCCCGGTCGAGACGCTGGCCGGGGACCGGATCCGCGAGTGGCTGCCGAAGCTCACCCACCCGATCCGCAGCGGCGAGCATTCGCAGACCGCATTCGCCTTCGGGCTCATCCTCGACTGGGCCCGCACCGCCGGCGACGACGACATGGCCGCCCTGATCGAGGGCCGGGTCGCCGACTACTACCTCCCCGACTACGACTGCCCCCTGCGCTACGAGCCTTCCGGGCACGACTTTCTCTCGCCCTGCCTGGCGGAGGCGGACGTAGTACGCCGGGTGATGGCCCCGGTCGCCTTCGCCGACTGGCTGGGCCGGTTCCTGCCCGGAGTCCCCC
>JAPOWL010000006.1:3671-22726 GCA_026707615.1 Acidobacteriota bacterium
GCTGGAGCCGGCGGTGGTCACGGACCCGACCGACGGCAAGCTGGTCCACCTGGACGGCCTGAACCTCAGCCGCGCCTGGATGCTCGAGGGCATCGCCGCCGGCCTCCCCGCGCACGACGAACGCCGGCCCGCCCTGCTTGCCGCCGGCGCCGCACACCGGGCGTCGGGGCTCGCCTCGGTCACCGGGGCCACCTACGAGGGCGGGCACTGGCTGGGGACGTTCGCAGCGTACCTGGTCACCCGGCGCGGACTGGAGCCGTCGGCCTCCCGCTGAGCAGGCACCGCACGGCCGGCGACGCGTGGCCTGGCCTTCGAGCGATGCTCGGTGATCTGGCGACCACCCCGCCCGCTTGACCCGGTCCGGGCACGGCGACACACTGCCTGCATGACAACGGTCACCGACTCGACGCGGAACGCCGTCTGGCAGGAGATGCTGGACGCTGCCAGCCGGAATGAATGCCCTGCCGGAGTCCTTTCGAGTCGTTCCCGGTACCATCATCGGCATCCTGGTCGCGTGGGACTTCCTCGCCGACCACGCGAACAAGGCGGCCGTGCTGAGATCGATCGGACGAGAGTGCAACGAGGCGGAGGTGGAGCTGGCGCACTCTGGCGGGAGATGCAGGCCGATTCAGTCGACGATGAGGAAGCGCGGCGAACGCTCTCGGAGTTGGCTCGACGCGTGACGCGCTCGACCGACCGCGCCGGAAGCGCACACATACCGACCAACGAACGGCTGAACGTCCGGTGCGAAGAGGCGGCGTTCAAGGCACTCGCCGACCGCTATGCCGCAGGATGAGTCGCAGCGGCCGAAGGGAGCGCGGCCAGCTCGGGATCCGCCCGGGCGGGTGCGGATGGCGCTGGCTGGTGACAACCGTCGGGAAGGTTCCGGTAGTGCGCCGCGCCCCGGTCGGGCCACGCCTCCGCCGCCACCGCCGAGACCACCCAAGCCGCGGGACAGCCGTTGAGATCCTCTACGTTGGAACCGCGGGGTCGAAGGCCATGCACTGCAGGTAGGTTTCGATCCTGCGGTAGTCCTCGTCGAGAAAGCTCTCCACCCTGCGCAGCGTGGCGTCCCTGATTTCCGACGTTAGCGTCGCGGACAGATCGGCGTCGGTCATGAGGGGGTGCTTGTACACAAGGAAACAACCAGCTGACCACGACGCGCGGTCCAGCGGGTACCTCCCGCTTCGCCCTTGAGAAGCGTCGATGGGGTGCTGCTTCATGAAGTCTATGGTCCGATCGACAGCCGGACTCCAGTCCTTTTTCGGCGGGTCGATCTGCAGTTGCAGCAAGACCTCGCGACGGCCAAACACGATCGACCACCGAGGGTACCACGAGAGGCCAAGCGACTTCCGTGTCTCGTCCATACCCGCGTTCGAGAAGTACAGGTAGTACGACTGGTACGCCGAAGACGTGGACGTCCAGGTCCGAAACCCCTTGCCCCGCAGGCGCGCCTGTACGTCCGACCTCAGTTGCCTCGGCTTCTGCCGGAAGTCGTTCACAAGCCGGTCGACGGCCACCTTGTACTCGCCGAGGTCGTTCGCCAACGAGACCGCGTCGCCGCTGCCGGCACTATCCTCCCGCGCCGTCAACAGCCCGTCCAGGACGTGCCCATACTCGTCCAGAAGCGTCGTACCAGACTGATCCGATTCGGTCTCCGGCTGCGCGGTCAGCCGCGCGACGATTTCGAGATAGTGACCGAGGAAAGCTCGAACCTTAGACGGGAATCGCTCGCGCTGCCGGATCGAGTCCACGAGGTCACGGACTCGGGCCCAGCTCAGGTGAATGAAGTCACCGCCGGAGGCGTCCGGCTCCCGTGACGTCGTCAGCAGGACGCTCTGCACCAGATCGTACTTGCCCGAGTCCTTCTCGCGGAGCGTCTTCTCGTAGTACCTCACTTGTTCCGCGTACTCCGGCGCCGTCTCGTCCGTCTTGTTCTCGATGGCGACGACAGCCCTCTCTTTCAGGAAGAAGAGCGTGATGTCCACATAGTAGCGTTCCCGTTCGACTCGGACGTTGTCCGCCTCGAAACTGGACGGCACGGGAATCGGAGGGACGCCCTGCGCCCTGGCCTGCTCGTTCAGCGCGGCCATGAAGTCCCTGATGAACGCGCCGCCAATCCCGTGCGCCTCGTCTGGCTGAAGCAGCCACGCCAGAACGTTGCTGTGGCGGATCTCGTAGTCGGAATACCGAAGGACATCGAACGGATTGAACGTCCTCGGCTTCACGATCGCCGCGTGATACCTCAGGAAGCGGGGATCGTCGAGCAGCTTCTGCAGTTGGTGGTGCATCGGTGCCTCGCAGCCCGGTGAGCGTTGGCAGCCTCGTACTCATCCTGGAGGACTCTTTGCCTAACAATTCGCCCAAGAGTGTACGACTTAGCCGAGCTCTCCGCCCGCGTCGACGCCGCGACGAACGACCTGCTGGTCCCTGACCTCACGAGTGCGACCTGTCGGACATCGTCTCGCGGCAGCGCAGTGTCGACCACGCCGCGGAGGCGGCCGAGGAGGAGCAGCGTGACACCAACCGTGCCCGGGCGCCGATGGCTGGCGACGTCGACCCGCAACCGACGACCGCGCGGACGATCGTTCGGGCGCTCGAGCTGCACGCCAAAACGCCGAAGGGCCGGAAGCGACGGACCGAGGGCCGCATGTCACGTCCGGATGTTCCGGTAGACTCGCTCATGCGTCGTATGGCTGCACCGCCGCACCGGGAGGCCTCGCCGCCTGAGCGGGCGGCGACGTTCATGGGCCGAAGGCGTTGCGGATGATGTTCACGTTGGGCGGCTTCACGCGGGGCGTCGAGGAAGGCTGGCCGGCGGAGGACACCTACCGTTGGATTGTGTGTCAGCTCCCGCGGAGCTTTCATGGCCGCAGTGCGGCCGAACAACGAGCTGCGCTCGCCGAGCGGGTGCCGCTGACCGGCACGAAATGGGATGCGCTGCTGGCCGCGATGGTCGAGCACATCGCGTGGCTGCACGGGCACGAGCGGCCGGCGTGGGTAGACGAGCGGGAGCGGTTTCTCGACACCACCTGGGTGGTGGCGGACACGCCGTGGACACGGCTGTATTCGGTGATCTTCGCGCCGGCGGCGTTCCTGCGGCACGGGGCGATACCGGACCCGCGGGATCTGGATGCACGAGGGGGAGAGCGTTTTGACTGGACCCCTTGGCCGTGAGGAGCTTGTCGAGCTGTTCGAGGAGCTGTCCGCGGAGCTGGGAAGGCGCGGCGCCCGGGCGCACGTGTACGTGTTCGGCGGCGCCGCGATGAGCGTCGCGTTCGACCGGCGCCGAACCACCGTCGATATCGATGTGCGGGTTGACAGCGGCCGCGAGAAGCTGATGGAGGCGGTCGGCCGCCGGCACGGGTGCGAGCGGTAGACACGCCCGACGAACGACCGCTTGGCGACGCTCTCCCCTTGATTACCGAGATGAAGCGTGCTACGTTGTCACGGTAACCGAGGGGAGCGCCGTGACCCGACCTTCCAATCTCGTCCAGGGAACGCTGGATCTGCTGATCCTGAAGATCCTCGACCTCGAGCCGCGCAGCGGGTGGGCCATCGGCCAGCGCATCCGGCAGGCGTCGAACGACGCGCTGCAGGTCAGCGACGGCTCGCTCTACCCCGCCCTGCACAAGCTGGAGCAGCAGGGCTGGATCGCCGCCGAGTGGCGGGTGACGGAGAACAACCGCCGCGCCAAGGTCTACGCCCTGACGCCGCCCGGACGCCGGCGCCTGGAGGAGGAGCGGGCGAGCTGGGAGCGGCTGTCCGGCGCGATCACGCACGTGGTGCGGTTGACGGAGGCCTGAACCATGCCGCTCGAGCGCTGGCTCTACGCGTGGCGCGCGCGCTGGCGGGCGCTGTTCGACCGGGGGCGGGCGGACCGCGAGCTGGACGACGAGCTGCGCGACCACGTGGCCCGCGAGACGGCCGCGCTCCGTGCCCGCGGGATTCCGCCCGCCGAAGCCCGGCGTCAGGCCCTCGCCTCGCTCGGCGGGCTGGCCTCGGCACAGGACCGCGTGCGGGCCGTGCGCTTCGGGGCGCTTGCGGAGCAGGTGCTGCAGGACGTCCGCCACGGGCTGCGGCTGCTCGTCCGGAACCCCGGCTTCACCGCGGCCACGGTGATCACGTTGACGGTCGGGATCGGCGCGACGACCACCGTGTTCTCGGTCGTCGACGCCGTGCTCCTCCAGCCGCCGCCGTTCCCGGAGCCCGGCCGCCTCGTGACCGTCTGGCAGACCGTTCCCGGCGACGGAGACCGTGCGGCCGAGGTGGCGCCGGCCAACTTCCTCGACTGGCGCGCCCAGTCGACCTCCTTCGAGCACGTGGCGGCCGTCCAGCCCTACTCCTTCGACGCCACGGGCGCCGGCCAGCCGGAGGTGCTCTACGCCTCGCTGGTCACCGAGGGCTTCTTCCGACTGCTCGGCGCAGGCGCGGCCGTCGGGCGGACGTTCCGGCCCGACGAGTACCGCTCGGGGAGCGGCGTCGTCGTGCTGACCGACGGCCTCTGGCAGCGTCGGTACGGCGGGGACCCGGTGGTCGTCGGGGAGACGATCGTGCTCGACGGCGCGCCGCACACGGTCGTCGGGGTGCTTGCCCCGGACTTCGAACTCGCCCTGGAGCGGGGGCAAGACGCGCAGGCCCGCGACCTGTACGCGCCCAAGGCCATCGCGGAGTGGGAGACGTTCCGCCGCGGCGACGGCTGGTGGCAGGTGGTAGCCCGGCTCCGCACGGAGGCCTCGCTCGCGTCCGCGCAGGCCGAGATGGACACCGTGGCGGCCCGGATCGCCGCCGATCATCCACGTACCAACGAAGGTGTCGGAGCGCGCGTCATCCCGCTCCGGTCGCGACAGGTGGAGGACGTGCGCCCTACGCTGCTGCTGCTCCAGGGCTTCGTGGTGCTCGTTCTGCTGATCGCCTGCCTCAACGTGGCGAGCCTGATGCTGGCGCAGAGCACGCGGCGCACGTCGGAGTTCGCGGTCCGTGCGGCCGTCGGCGGCGGACGGGGCCGCCTGCTGCGCCAACTGCTGACGGAGAGCGCGATGCTTGCGGCGCTCGGCGGCGCCGGCGGCCTGCTGCTGGCCGCCTGGACCCTCGACCTCACCGTGGCGCTGATGCCGGCCGACGTGCCGCGCCTGCCGCAGATCGGTGTGAACGGGCGGTTGCTGGCCTTCGCCGCCGGCCTCGTCGCCGTGACCACCGTGGCGTTCGGGAGCGCCCCCGCCCTGCACGTCCTCCGGCGGAGTGCGCGCGGCCTGCTCCGGGAGCAGCGGGGCGGCGCCGGCGGGACGGGGCTGCACCGCGTCCTGGTAACGGCAGAGGTGGCGCTGGCGCTGGTGCTGCTGGTCGGCGCGGGCCTCCTGGCACAGAGCTTCGCGCGCCTCGTGAGCGTCGACCTCGGCTTCGCACCCGCGAACACGGTGGCGCTGCAGGTGTTCCACTATCCCGAGGCCGGGCGCCCGGCGACGGCCGACTTCTTCCGCCGGACCCTCCAGGGCATCCGCGCGCTGCCGGGGGTGACCGACGCCGGCGCGGTGTCGTCGCTGCCGATCGCGCTGGCCGACATCACTCAGGAGAGCGTGCTGACGCTCCCCGATCGGCCGCCGCCCCCGCCCGGCGAAGAGCCGCAGACCGCCGTGACGCTCGCGACGCCCGGCTACTTCGAGGCGCTAGGCATCCCGCTGCGGGCCGGGCGCTGGTTCGAAGAGCGCGACGACACCGAGCGGCCGCGCGTGGCGGTAGTCAACGAAACCCTGGCCCGGCAGCACTGGCCGGACGCGGATCCGCTCGACGCGCGCGTGACGGTGCAGCTCTACGGCGAGACGCTCACGGCGGACGTCGTCGGCGTCGTCGGGGCCGTCCGGCCGCGCGGCTTCGACAGCCCCCCGCGCCCGGAGGTCTTCCTGGCGCACGCGCAGCTCGCCGACGGCTCGATGACCTACGTGGTGCGGACGGAGGGAGACCCCGCGGCCGCCGTGCCCGCGATTCAGGACGTAGTCTGGACCGCCGATCCGCTGCAGGCCTTCTACAGCATCGCCACGATCGACCAGCTCCTTGCCGACACCCTGGCCGCGCGGCGGTTCACCACCACCCTCGTCACGCTGTTCGGCCTTGTCGCGCTGGCTCTCGCCACGCTCGGCATCTACGGCGTGATCGCCGTCGCCACGGCGCAACGGACGCACGAGATGGGACTTCGCATGGCGCTGGGGGCGGCGCCGGGCGACGTCCGCTGGATGGTGGTGCGGGGCGCGGTCGGCCTCGCCGGCGCGGGGGTCGCCGTCGGCCTGCTGGGATCGATACCGGTCTCGCAGTCGCTCACCAGTCTGCTGGTCGACGTGGCGCCGTTCGACGTCTCGACGCTGGCCGCGGTGTCGTCGGTGCTGCTCGCGGCAGCCGCCGCGGCGGCCTGGATCCCGGCCCGCCGCGCGGCGGCTACCGATCCGCTCGCGGCGCTGCGGGTGGAGTAGGTCCCTGCACCGAACGTGAGCACACCACGCCGGCGATACTCGCCGTAGCGCGTGAGGCGCCGTAGTGTGAAGACAGGGCCTGCGCGTCAGCGACCGTTCAGCCGCGGTCCATCCACTCGACGAAGCGGGAGGGCTCCTCGACGATCATCACCCGCACGACGCGCTGGTGCTCGTGCATGAGGGCCTTCGCAGCCTCGCGCGCCTCGTCGGCCGACGCGTACTGCACGTAGGCGGCCGGCGCGTTCACGGCACCGCCCCGCACCGTGGTGATCAGCTTGAACATCGTCGTCTCCGGGAGCCGGTCGCCCATCATACCACCGGGCTCACGGTGGCCGGTCACCAGGCCAGACCGCACCAGCGGACGATCCGGAAGCGTTCGTCGCGCTCCTGGCCGTCAGTGGCCGGTCACCGCTCCAGGCCGCGCCAGAGGGACGTTCCGTCCGTGCCGAGCACGAGGTCGACCACCAGGCCGTAGCTGGCGATGCCGGCCTCGACGCGGTTCGCCCGCAGGAACTGGTCGTAGACACGGCGCGCGCCGCGGCTGACGGCCGGATTCGCCTGCCCGATCCGGGCGCTGACGGCCCGGTAGTCCTCGAGGGGCCCGGCTTCGAGCGCCTGCCAGTGCTCGACGCGGGCCTCCGGGGACAGGTGGACCAGCAGGTGCCGCAGCAGGAACATCCAGCCGCTGTAGCGGCTCTGGTCGTCGCCCGCGAGGCAGGTCAGCCACCCGACGAAGCTGGCCTCCGACTCGTTGGCGTAGCCGGCCAGGTGGGCCCACTCGTGCGCGAGAACGAACGGGCGCTCGTGCGGCAGCAACCCGTCGTTGACGAGCACCTCGAGCGAGAAGGGGTTCATCATGCCGTCGATGCCCGCGCGGCGGAACCAGATGGAAAGCAATGTCGCCTTCGGGCGTCCCGCGACAGCCGTGCGTTCGGCTCCGAGGCGCCGCTGGATGCGCTCGAAGGCGGGAGCCAGACGCGCCGGGAGCGCCTCCAGCTCGGGCCACGGCCGCGAGGCGGCCGGCTCGTACAACCGGTTAACCTGCTCGATGGCCTCCGCCGCGACCGTGGCCACGGCCGCGGGAGCCACCCGGGCCTGTTCGTAGTCGAGCTTGTCCTTCAACGGCACGCGCCGGTAGTTCAGGCCCCACGCCAGGACGAAGACGAGGTACAGGCCGGCCGCGAGGGCGGTCGTCAGCGCGAGCTGGCGTCCCGCGGCACGCCACAGCGCGCGCCGTTCGCCCCGCGCCCGCCGCAGCGCGCGCCACCACCACACCGCAATCCCAGCCGCGACCGCGAGGATCAGCACGTCGAGCCAGGCGAAGCCCACGACGCCGCTGAGCCGGGTGAGGGCGTTCTGGAGGGCGAGATAGACCTGACGCGAGTAGATTCGCTCGATCCACGCCGCCGGCGTCGGCACCACCGCGGCCACGACGGCCAGGGCGACGAGCACGAGCGCGCCGGGCGGCAGCACGCGCCGTGCCCGTCGAGTCACGGCCGCCGGCCCGCCCTCACGGGAGCGCCGGGAGTCGGGGAGGGCGCGAGATGCCTGCATCACAGGTGTTGCAGCAGGGCCCGCTACCGCTGCTCCAGGCGCACGCCGCGGTCGTCGAAGACGACGTAGCGCCGCGGATCGGCCCGGACCCGCACCGGGTCCCCCTCGCGCCAGCGTTCCTCCCCGGAGTCGAGGGCGTGGATCGAGACGCCTTCGACGTCGACACCGACGAGCGTCTCACCCTCGCAGGTCTCGGTCGAGCGCACCCGGCCCCGCAGCCCGGCGCCGTCGCGCGTCAACCGGACGTGATGGGGACGGATGCCGAGCGTGATGTCGCGGCAGAAGACCTCCTCGATGCGGCCGGCCAGGGGCACCGTCTGGTTGCCCAGCAGGAGAGCCTGACCGTCCTTCTCGAGAATCCCGGGCACGAGGTTGATGCGGGGTCGGCCGAAGAAACGGGCGACGACCTCGTCCGCCGGTGCGTCGAACACCTCCGCCGGGGTGCCGCATTGCCGCAGCCGGCCTTCGTGAAGGACGGCAATCCGATCCGCCACCGCGCGGGCGTCTGCCTCGTCGTCGGGGTGCATGGCGCACACGACCGCGGTGCCGAGGGCGGCGGGCAGGGCGCGCAACCCGTCGCGTGCCCTGGTGCGCTCGCGTCCCCGGAGGTCCGCCAGCGGCTCGTCGAGCAGGATGCACGCATCGGGCCCGGCGGGCCGCGACGCCGTGACTTCGCGCGCACCCTCGCCGTCCGGCGGGCCCGGGGGCAGCGAACCGAACGCGATCGGCCGCTCGCCGGCGCCGGCCGCGAGCGCCACGCCACCGGCGTGAATCGTGCCGCCCGATGGTTCGTCCAGACCCGCCAGAAGGCGCAGCAGGGTCGACTTGCCCGCTCCGGGCGGGCCTGTCAGCGCGAGCAGCTCGCCCGAACGGATCGAGAGGCTCACGCGGTCGACGGCGACCGTCGCGGCGAAGCGTTTCGTGACCCGATCGAGGCGCACCGCCATCCCAGGAGCTCGCTGATGGGTGCATGGTACACTCGGCCCGTGCCCGAACGAGACGAGCTGCGATGGGGGCGGTCGACCGTCGAGACCGCGTGCCCCCTCGACTGCCCGGACACCTGCAGCCTGGCCGTGTCGGTCGAGAAGGGGCGCCTCACCCGCATCGACGGCTCGCACCGGCAGGCGGCGACGGGCGGCTACATCTGCAGCAAGGTGCGCCGCTTCGGGGACCGCGTCTACGGCAGCGACCGGATCCAGCGGCCCGGGTTGCGCGTCGGGGCCCGCGGCGAGGGTCGCTTCCGGGACGTGAGCTGGGAGGAAGCCCTCGACGCCGTGGCGAACCGGATGCGGGAGGTCCGGGCGCGCGACGGCGGGGAGGCGATCCTGCCGGTGTCCTACGGCGGGTCGAACGGGCTCGTCACGCAGGACACGGCCGACGCCGAGCTCTTCCGGCGGGTCGGCGCCGCGCGGCTCGCGCGCACCGTCTGCGCCGCGCCGACCACGACGGCCGCCGCCGCGCTCTACGGTCGGATGCCCGGCGTCACCTACGCCGACTACGAGCACGCGAAGCTCATCATCATCTGGGGTGCGAACCCGTCGACCACCGGCATCCACCTCGTGCCCCACGTGCGGGCCGCCGTCAAGGCGGGAGCGGCGCTCGTGGTCGTCGATCCCCGCCGCACGCCGCTGGCGCGCCAGGCCGACATCCATCTCGCCGTCCGCCCGGGCACGGACGTCGCGGTCGCGCTCGCGATGCACCGCTTCCTCTTCGAGGAAGGGCTCGCGGACGAGGCCTTCCTGCGGGCGCACGCGAGCGGCGCGGAGCGACTCCGGGAGCGCGCGGCCGAATGGACGATGGAGCGCGCGGCGGCGGTGGCGGACGTGGACGCCGACCTGCTGCAGAGCGTGGCGGAGCTCTACGCGGAGACGTCGCCGGCCGTCATCCGCTGCGGCTGGGGCCTCGAGCGCAACCGCAACGGCGGAAGCGCGGCCATGGCCGTGCTCGCCCTGCCCGCCGTGGCGGGCAAGTTCGGCGTCCGCGGCGGCGGCTACTCGATGAGCAACTCGGCCGCCGTCGACCTCTCCGCCAAGGCGTGGATCCGCGCCCGCGAGCCGGACACCCGCGTCGTGAACATGAACCGCCTCGGACGCGCGCTGACGGGGGAGGACGGGCCGCCCGTCCGGCTCCTCTTCGTCTACAACTGCAACCCCGCCGCCACGATGCCGGACCAGAACCGGGTGCTGCGGGGGCTGGCGCGCGAGGATCTGTTCACCGTCGTCTTCGATCAGGTGATGACCGACACGGCCCGCTGGGCCGACGTCGTGCTGCCCGCCACGACCTTCCTGGAGCACTACGACGTCGCGCACAGCTACGGGCTCGGCGCGCTGCAGCTGGTGCAGCCGGTGATCGAGGCGGTCGGCGACGCACGTCCCAACGCGGAGGTGTTCGCGGAGCTCGCGCGCCGGTTGGGGATCGGCCTGAGCTCCACGCTGCGGTCGGATCCGGAGGCGTTGCTGCACGTCGCCGGCGCGTTGCCCGACGGAGTGCGCGACCCGCTCCTCGCGCACGGGCTCGCGGAGCCGCCGGGGGCCGCGGCGCCGGTGCAGTTCGTCGACGTCTTTCCGCGTACGGCCGACCGGAGGGTCCAGCTCTTCCCCGAGGCGCTCGAGCAGGAGGCGCCGGAAGGCCTCTACCGGTTCCGGCCCGATCCCGCGACGAACGCCTATCCGCTGGCCCTCGTCTCCCCCGCCAGCGACAAGACCGTCACGTCGACGCTCGGCGAGCTCCGCGCGCGACCGGCGACGCTGCAGATGCACCCGGCGGATGCCGCCCGACGCAGCCTGGCGACGGGTGACACCGCGAGGGTCTTCAACGCCGGCGGCGAGGTCCACTGCCCCGTGACCGTGAACCCGGGGGTGCGGCCGGGCGTCGTCAGCCTGCCCAAGGGGCTGTGGCAGAAGAGCACGCTCAACGGCTCGACCGCGAACGCGCTCGTGCCCGACACGCTGACCGACCTCGGCGGCGGCGCCTGCTTCAACGACGCCCGGGTCGAGGTGACGCGCATCGTCACGGCCGGCCTCGAGGGACAGAGCATCGCCCTCTGGACGGGCGGCGATGCGCCGGTCCGGCTACACTAGGCACGCTGCGCCGTGGACGGGCGAAGTGCGAACGCCGTTCGCCCCCGCGAACTCCCATCGCGCTCGCGGGCGGACGCTCAGCGCTTGCGGCGCGGCCGTGACCCGCGCGGCGGCGTTGCGGCGCCGGGTCCGGACTCCCCTTCGTTGCGCGCGACGATCTTGCGGGCCGCGCTCTCGATGACCTGCTGCGTCAACCGGGCGGCGCTGCCGCGCCCCGCCGCGGTGGCGGGGCGGCCCGTGACCCACAAGTCCGGCATGTCGGCGGCGAGGATGTCGTCGAAGTCCCCGTCGCTCACGACACTGCGCGGCGCGAACTCCGTGATGTCGATCGGACCCGACCAGAAATCGGCGTGCTTGATGAGCAGCCAGTTGCGTCCGCGCTGGGCCGGCGCGGTGTCGGAGCGGTCGCGAAGGCGCACCAGAGCCCAGGAGCCCTTCAGCTTGTAGCCGTCGAGCGCGAACTTCAGGTCCCCCTTCTCCAGCGCCGCGTCGACGTCATCCACCTCGGGGGTCCACGTCCCGCGATCCCACAGCATGACGATCCCGGCGCCGTAGCCCTCGGGGATCACGCCTTCGAAACCGCCGTAGTCGCGGGGGTGGTCCTCGGTGCGCACGGCCATGCGGCGATCGTGCGAGTTGAGCGACGGCCCCTTCGGCACCGCCCAGGAGAGGAGGACGCCATCGTGCTCGAGGCGCAGGTCGTAGTGCAGGTGGCTGGCGAGGTGCTTCTGCACGCAGAACGCGAGCGAAGCCGGCGGCGAGCGCTTCCGCCGCGACCGGGTCCGCTCGTCGCCGGCAGGCTCGGGGGTCTTCGAGAAGTCGCGCTTCCGCCGGTACTCGTCGAGGGGCATCGGTCGCCGGACGTGCGCCCCATCATACCCCCCGGCCGCAGCCGTTCCCCGTATCATGGGGGCATGCTGACGGCGGTCATCGTCTACCTGTCGGTGCTCGTCCTCATCGGCACGCGCCGCAGCCGGCAGGTCAAGACCGGCGACGATTTTCTCGTCGCGGGCCGCACGTTGCCGGCGCGCGTGCTCGTCTTCACGCTCCTGGCCACCTGGATCGGCTCGGGCAGCCTCTTCGCCGGCGCCGGCCTCGGCTACCGGGAGGGTTTCCCCGCGCTCTGGCAGTCGGCCGGCGCCTGGGCCGGCATCGCCCTCGTCTACTTCCTCGCCCCGCGCGTGCGGCGGATCGCGCAGTACACGGTGCCGGACATCCTGGAGCTGCGCTACGGCCCGGCGGCCCGCATCCTCGGTACGGTCACCACCGTCCTCGCCTACGGCACGATCGCGGCGTACCAGTTCCGCGGCGGCGGCCGGCTGCTGGGCCTGATCACGGGTCTCGATCCGGATACCGGCGCGCTCGTCACCGCCGCCGCCTGCATCCTGTTCACCGCGCTCGCCGGCATGCTGTCGATCGCCTACCTGGATGTAGGCAACGGCCTGTTGATGACGCTGGCCGTGATGCTGGGGGTCGGGTTCCTCATCGGGGAAGGGGGCGGCGTGGCGGCGTCGTTCGCGGCCCTCCGGCCGGAGCAGGTGTCGGTGTTCGGCGCCCTGGGGCCGCAGGCGGCCTTCGCGCTCTTCCTGCCGACGATGTTCCTGCTGCTCGGCGAAGCGAACATGTACCAGAAGTTCTTCTCGGCGCGCGACGAGCGGGCGGCGCGCCTCGCCGTGGTCGGCTGGATCGGCGGCACGATCGTCGTCGAGACGCTGATCGAGGCGACCGGGATCTTCGGCAGCCTGGCCGTCACCGGGCTCAGCGTCGAGCACTCGGAGGAGATCGTGCTCCGCGTCGCGACCGACGTGATGCCGCCGATGCTCGGGGTGCTGCTGGTGTGCGGCGCGGCGGCCATCATCGTGTCGACGGCGAACAGCTTCCTGCTGACGCCGTCCACCAACCTGATTCGCGACGTGTACCAGCGGTTCATCAACCCGGCGGCAACGGACCGGCAGGTCGTGCTCTACACCCGCCTCGTGGTCGTTGCGGTCGGCGCCCTGGGCTACATCGCCGGGAGCTTCTTCCCCACGATCCTCGCGATGGCGCTCTGGGCCTACACGATGTACGGCGCCGGCATCACGCCGGCGCTCCTCGGGGCGCTCATCTGGAAGCGGGCGACCCGCGCCGGCGGCGTTGCGTCGATCCTGGTGGGCATGGTGACGACGCTGGGCTGGGAGATCGCCGGGCTGGCCCGCGCCGCCGCCGACGGCACCGCCGCGTACCCCTTCGGCTGGCAGACCGCCTACCCGGCGCTGGCCCTCTCGATTGCCACGCTGGTCGTCGTGAGCCTTGCCACGCCGCCCCCGACGCAGTCCGAGGTGGACCTCCAGGCTCCGGCCGGGCCCCGATGAGCGGCGACCGTCCGCGGGCGGCGCTCATCTCGACCTACGAGCTCGGACGCCAACCGTTCGCGCTGGCGTCGCCGGCGGCGTGGCTCGAACGGGCCGGCGTCGAGGTGACGTGCCTGGACCTGTCGCGAGAGCCCTTCCGTCCCGAGGTGGCCCGCGCGGATCTCGTCGCCCTCCACCTGCCGATGCACACCGCGGCCCGGCTTGCGATGCCGGTGATTCGGCGCATCCGGCGGCTGAACCCGGACGCCGATCTCTGCTGCTACGGGCTGTATGCGCCGCCCAACGCATCCGTTCTTCGCTCGCTCGGCGTGCGGCACATCCTGGGCGGCGAGTTCGAGGCCGAGCTGGTGGGTCTCGCGCTCGGACCCCGCCGCGCTTCGCAGGGCGCTCTCCCGGCGCGTTCCCCCGTCCCCGGCCGGCCCCCGCGCCTGCGCTTCGTCCCGCCGCTCAGGACGGGGCTGCCTCCGCTCGGCCGCTACGCGGCGCTCTGCCGCGGCTCGGTCCGGCGCGTCGCCGGGTACACCGAGGCCAGCCGCGGCTGCCGCCACCACTGCCGGCACTGCCCGGTCGTGCCCGTCTACCAGGGTCAGCTCCGGGTCGTGCCCGTGGATGTGGTCGTCGCCGACGTGGAGGCACAGGTTCGCGCCGGCGCCGAGCACGTCACCTTCGGCGATCCCGACTTCTTCAATGCCCCCGGCCATGCCCTGCGGGTCGCCGAGGGCGTGGCGCGCGCCTGCCCGGGAATCACCTACGACGTGACCATCAAGGTCGAGCACCTCCTGCGGCACGCCGCGGTCTTGCCGCGCCTGCGCGACACGGGGTGCCTTCTCGTCACCAGCGCGTTCGAGTCGTTCGACGACCGCATCCTGGCGCGCCTGGACAAGGGGCACACCGGGCGGGACACGGAGCGGGCGGTCGCGCTCTGCGGCGCCGCCGGCATCGCGCTCGCGCCCACCTTCGTCGCCTTCACGCCGTGGACGACGCGCGAGGGGTACTGCGACCTGCTGGCGGCGATTGCGCGGCTGGGGCTGATCGACCACGTCGCCCCGGTGCAGCTCGCCATCCGGCTGCTCGTGCCCGCGGGGTCGCGCCTTCTCGGCGACGAGCTGGCGCCGTATCTCGACCCCTACGACGCGGCGCGGCTGGTGTACCCCTGGCGCCACCCGGACCCGGAGATGGACCGGCTCGCGCAGCGGATCGGCCGGCTGGTGGCGCGGCGCCCGACGGCCGCCCGCGCCGAGGTGTTCCGGGAGGTGTGGCGCCTCGCCCATCCGCACGAGCCCGGGCCGCTGCCGCGGACGCCGACCGGCCCGCGGCGCCGGCGCTCGGAAGTGCCGTACCTGGACGAGCCGTGGTACTGCTGAGCGGAGCCCGCGCCGGAGCCGGTGGCTCCGGTCTAAGAGGCTGCGCCGTAGAGCGTGCGATGCAGGAGAGACGCGCCGGCGAGGCCTCCCGCCGAGCTCCCGAGAGCACGCCAGCGTCTGGCCGGCACCGGCCGCGCGTGTTGCTCGTCACCACGACCACCGGGTATCAGACGCACGCGTTCGCGGCCGCGGCCGAGAGGCTCGCGATAGATCTGGCCATCGCGTCGGATCGCTGCCACGTTCTCGACGATCCGTGGCGCGACGCAGCCATCCCCGTGCGGTTCCACGAGGAGCGGGAGGCGGTTCGCGCCATCCGGGAGGCGGCGGTCGACCGTTCCTTCGACGGCGTGATCGCCGCGGGCGATCGCCCGGCGGTGATTGCTTCGCTGGTCGCCGAAGCGCTCGAGCTGCCGGGCCACCCTCCGCTCGCGGCACGCGCGGCGGCGAACAAGCTGCGGACCCGCGAGCGGCTGCGCGCGGCCGGCCTGCCATGTCCCCGCTTCCGCGTGATTCCGCGGGACGCGGATGCGGCCCGGGATGCCGTCGCGGCCCGGGATGCGGATGGAGTTCGTCCGGCGGGCGCGGTCCGCCCTGCCGACGGGATCGGACTCCCCTGCGTGGTGAAGCCGCTGGCGATGTCGGCGAGTCGCGGGGTCATGCGGGCCGACTCGCCGGACGCCGCCGGGCGTGCCGCGGCGCGCCTCCGCCGGCTGCTCGAGGCGCCGGAGGTGCGCGCCCTCCGCGACCCCGCCAACGACGTCATCCTGATGGAGGAGTACATCGACGGGCGGGAGGTGGCGGTCGAGGGCATCGTCACCGCGGGACGGTTTCGCGCCCTGGCGATCTTCGACAAGCCGGATCCGCTCGAAGGCCCGCATTTCGAGGAGACGATCTACGTGACGCCGGCCGCACTGGAGCGGCACGACGAGCAGCGCGTCGTAGAGCACGTCTCGGAGGCCGCGGCCGCCCTGGGGCTGACGCACGGTCCGGTGCACGCCGAGTGCCGGCTGAACGCCCGCGGCGTCTTCGTCATCGACATCGCCGCCCGGCCTATCGGCGGCCTCTGCGCGCGGGCCCTGCGCTTCGACGACGGCGCCGGCACCGGCCCGGCTGCGCGACCACTGGAGGAGCTCCTCCTGCTGCACGCGCTCGGCCGGGACGTGACGGGCTGGCGGCGCGTCCCCGGCGCGTCCGGGGTGATGATGATTCCCGTACCGCGAACAGGACGCTACCGGAGCGTCGCAGGAGTCGATGCCGCCCGCCGCGTGCCGGGCGTCGAGGATGTCGTCATCACCGCGACCGTCGGTCAGCCCGTTGCGCCGCCGCCGGAGGGGGCGAGCTATCTCGGCTTCCTGTTCGTCGGCGCCGCACGGGCGGACGACGCCGTCACCGCGCTGCGTCGGGCGCACCGCTGCCTGCGCTTCGACATCCGACCGACCATCGCGGTCCGTCCTCGATCCGACGAGGGAGAAGCGGATGCGCCCGCGGAGTTCGCCACGGGGCGCTGAGGCTACTGCTTGGCCTGCGGTGGGACGTAGTCCGGGGGAAGCGCCGCCCCCTCGCCGAAGAAGAACTCCTCCATCTGCGTGGCTACCAGCTTCTGCGCCTCCTTCTGCCAGGGCATCAGCCGGTACTCGTTGAGGATCATCTTCATCCGCTCTTCCCAGAGCTGCCATGCTTCGCGCGAGACGCTCTCGAAGATGCGGCGGCCCAGCTCGCCGGGCCACGGCGGCTCGTCGAGCGCCGGGAGCATCTTCCCGAGCTTGGCGCACTGGACCAAGCGGCCGCTGCCGGGGCCGGGTGTCTCCGCCGGCGGATCGTCGCAGGAACTCATGATCGTTGTCGAGGACGGTCCGAAGCGGCTCCGCTCGCCCTCAAGCGTCGGCTGTCCAAGAGCTTGCGGCGCAGAGAGTAACCGCGTTGAGTTGTCGCGTCCTCCGGCTCGGGCGGTGGTTCGCAGGTCTCCTCGATCTGCCCGGTCGCGATCCTGGCAACCTGCACGGCGCACGCGATCGGGTCATCCGGGCGCCATTCGCCCGTCGGTCCTCTCGGCATGCGGGATTCTCCTCACTTAACCGTGAGTCACCGGTCCAGCGCCGCTCACACCAGCCGCCGCCCCACCTCGCTTCGCGAGCCCGCGATCCGCCAGCAGGATGTCGACCTTCGCCGAAAGCCCAGCCATGTCCGCCCGCAGTCCGGAAACCTCGCCACGGACCTCGCCAATCAGTCGCTCCAGATCCGTACGCGTGGCCGCGATCCCATCCGCGAGTGCCCGATGCTCCGCCCGGCTCGCCGTCTCGACTCGCGCGACCATCCGCGAGCACATCCACAGGACCGCCGCCCCTCCGCTGAACAGCGCAGCCCCGGTTCCCACCAGCGCCGCGACGAACTCAATCCCCACGGCGACCGTCGCCGGTTCGTTCATCTCGCAGCCCTCCGTGCCCCTCCCCCGTCCAGCGACCGGCGGGTCATCCGGGCCTTCCTGGGTCTCCGGGCAGCAGCGGCTGAACGGCCCCCGGTGCGGGATCCAAGTCTACCGCGTTTCCGCCGAACATCCTCTCACGATGCGGTGTACGTTCGCCCTGCCACGTAGCCCGGACGCGGCGCGACACCGGATCGCGGCGGAAGCGCCTAAAAGTCGTACCCGATCCACATCTGGAAGCGGACGCGCCGGAACGCGTCGCTGCCCCGCACCACCCCGCGCCGCGCCGCGGCATAGGCGAAGACCGCGTCCTCCCACGCCCGGTTGAAGAGCGTCAGCCACGACCAGTCGAAGTGGATCGGGAAGCCGATGGCGTAGGTGGTGAGCCCGATGCCGTAGGAGGCGCGCGCGTTGTCGAGCCGGAATCCGGACACGCTCACGGGATCGCCCAGGACGGCCCGGATCGACTGCGTATCGGGATCTCCGACGTAGTTGACCACGGGCCGCACGGTGACCGGGTCGCGGTTCCAGATGCGCAGCGGCTGCCCGGCGAGCCCGGCGACGCCGAAGTTGAAGAAGAACGTCCCGCGGATGCCGCCGAGGACGCCGATCGGGGTGAGCATCGCCTCGATCAGCGGGAAGCGGAGCTCCGCGTTGGCGTAGATCGACTTGTGACCGAGGAACTCCAGGTAGTCGTAGCCGCGCATCTCGGAGTTCCCGCCGAAGAACGTGAAGTCCGGGAACTCCCCCCAGCTCCGGAAGGCGCGGGCCCGGAACGCGAGCACCCCCGACTCGGCCAGACGCAGGTAGTAGCGCGCGTCGACGTCGACGGTCTGGCGGGAGAGCAGGCCCCCGGCCCCCGGAGCGTAGGTGTAGCCGAGCATCACGGTGTTGCCCGAGACGGGGCCGAACTCGCGGAGCACCGTCGTCTCCTGCACGTAGCGGACGCCGAGCGGCATGTAGGTGCCGTCCTGGAACAGCGTCGTCCCGAACTCCCGGAGCTGGAACGACTCGGACTGCTGCCGCAGGTTCGGGTCGTTGAACGACTCCCGGGAGTTGAAGACCCCCGCCGAGAGCTCGACGCGCCGGAAGCGGTCGAAGGGGTAGATGCCGAAGACGTTGCCCCCGCGCATGCGCCGCGTGGCGATGGCGTCCTCGCGGCGCAGGAACCCGAAGCCGCCGTAGAACATCCCCGGGTAGAGCCCGTAGAAGAACTGCTCCGTCGAGAATCCCTGCAGCGCGAACTGCATCCGGTTCGAGCGGTTGGCGTAGGTTCCTCCGAAGGTCCGGTAGGTGTCGATCGAGTAGGCCTGGAGGCTCAGCAACTGATCGCCGAGCACGTCCGCGAAGGTGATCGCGGTCCCCCCGAGCAGGTCGCCGCTGTTCGTCACGCCGAAATTGATGGGCGGCCGCCCCTCCATGTACATGTTCTCGAAGCGGCCCTTGCGGCGGACGTTGCCCGGATTCAGGGTGTGGGTCAGCGGAGACTGGAAGTCGATGATCGGCCCCGGCCCCCCGAAGTCGCTGGTCGCCGCGGTGTAGAGCGGCTCCTCCAGCTCGATCGTGTGCACGCCGTACTCGCTCCTGAAGTAGCTGATGAACCCGATCCGATCCCGCTCGCCGTCCTCGTCCGGGGCGAGCCGCACCGGGTTCACGTTGCCGGTGGCGGTGTCGGTGAGCTGCCGCAGCTCGCCGTGCCCCAGGTCGAGGGTCCAGATGTTGAAGATCTCCCCGTCCCGCGCGGTGTCGGGGTCGAGCGGCTGCGTCGGGTCGACGGCCGTCGACGCGAACATGATGGTGGGCGCGTCGAGGAACAGCGG
>JAPOWL010000375.1 GCA_026707615.1 Acidobacteriota bacterium
AGCCCCGGTCCCGTCCGATCGGCTTCTCCCGTTCGTCCGGCGACCCGGCGTCCTCCAGCTCGGCGATCCGGAGCGCGACCGTGCGGCTCGACGCGGCGTCCGGGCCGTGGCGCGTGTACACCGCCTCGTGCTCGGTGTTGTAGTCCACCGTCACCATCTGCCGCCGGCGGATGCGGAGGTAGAGGTGCACGCGATCGCCGTCGCGCTCGATCACGCGCGACTCCACCACGTCGTCCTGCAGATCGGCCGGATCTATCGCCACGATGAGGCCGTGCAGGACGTCCTCGAGCGCGGCGTCGGGGATCAGCACGCTGCCGCGCCAGTGGTGGATGGTCCCCTTCGGCACCCGGATGCGCTTGCCGTCCGCGGCCCGGGTCTCCATCTTCTCGACGCGGACCTCGCCGGCCAGGAGGCGCCGGCGCGCTTCGTCCGCTTCGTCCGCGAAGTCCAGCACCAGGAACCGGTCGTCCGCCGCGAGCTCCGCCGCGATGCGCTGCTCGGTCGCCTCGATGTAGCGGTTCCAGGCGGCGACGGTCTCGTCCTTCAGCTCGGCTGCGATGACGCCGGCCGTGGCCCCGACCGCCACCAGGACCGCCAACGCGAACCGAAGCCCCGGCCCGCGGGAGAGGCTGCGCCGGGGGCCGATTCCCGGAGCGGCGGTGCCTGACGGGAGCGCCGGACGCCGTCTGTCATCCCTCATCTCGCGTCTCCGGCGCGCGACCGGGTCGCCCGCCTCCGATGCGTCGTCCGCCGCCCGCCCCATTGTAGCGTCCCGCCGGCGGGGTTCCCGCCGACCGGCCCGGAACACCAGGCGGTCGTTCGCGACGAAGCTCACGATCGAGCACGACCCGATCGCCAGCACGTTGGCGAGCACGTAGTCGATCCCGAGCGCCGCCGCGTAGGCAGCCGTCAACACGACGTTCGAGGTGATCGACAGCGCGCCCGCCACCAGGTTGAACCGCGCCAGCCGCCTCCACCAGCCTCCGGGCACCGCCGCCCGCTCCCCCCACGTCCAGCGCTCGTGCCACAGGAAGTTGTGCAGGATCGCCGCCTCCACCGCGAGCGCGGTGGCCAGCGGACCCTCGACGCCGAGCAGGCGGATCAGCCCCGCCAGCGCCAGCAACTGCACGGCCGCGCCCATCGCGCCGACCGCGTTGAAGATGCACCACCGCCGGGTCAGGCGGCGCGGCTCCGCGGGCCGCCCCCGGCTCTCGACTGCGTCGCGCATGTCGTCTCCCCGCCCGAGGTCGAGGCCGCCGGCAGCAGCAGCCGCGTCGCCTCGGGCTACGGGGGAATGCGCAGGCGAACCGAGATTCGGCTCATCATCCGGACGCCCGGCGCAAGAGCGCTCGAGTAGCCGGGGTCGGGCTCCCGAGGGGGACACGGCCCCAAGACCGATCACCGTGGACCGACATGCTCGCCGAGAGGTGGGCCCGCCTCTTTCCGGCGGACGCCTTCGCCTGCTGGTGTAGCGCAGTCGGCTACGGGCGGCCTTGTCCGGGGGACGGGTGAGCGGGCGAGCGTCGGAACTGCTTGCTGAGGGCAAGTTCCTGCTGCTGATACGACGACCCGATCGACGTTCCGTAGATCTTCTGCGGCACGTCGAGCATACGGCTATAGATAAGGCGGCCAACGACCTGCCCGTCTTCAATCATGAACGGCGTTTCATGCGCTCTGACCTCGAGAACGGCCCGCGTTCCCGTGATGCTGCCGTCTCCATAGCCGAAACCGGGGTCGAAGAACCCGGCATAGTGGATTCTGAACTCGCCTACGGACGGGTCGAAGGGTACCATCTCCGCGGCGTACCCGCATGGCACGCGGACCTTCTCGCGCGACGCGAGAACATAGAAGTCGCCAGGATCGAGTATCAGCCGGTCCTGTGGGCAATCGCGGATCATGTCCCAGAACTGCGCCGGCTCGTATCGTCCTTCGAGGTCTACCAGTGGAGTATTCCTCTTTCCGCGGTAAGCACAAGCTTCGACGTCGCGGCCCAAGTCAAGGCTGACCGAAATCTCCACTCCCCCGTCCCGGACCTCCGCCTTGCCCGGGCTCGCTGCATCGAGGTAGACCAGGCGCTCTTCCCTGTCCAGCTTCTTCAACTGGGCCTCTGTCTGCCTGGGATCCCCTCGGATGAAGCGAATCTGCGACAGGCTGAGTCCCTCACGAACGACCACGGAGAACGTCCGCGGCATGATCTCGGCGTAGAGCGGTCCAGAGTACCCCGGCTGAACGTGCTCGAACGCGCCGCCATAGTCAGTTATCAGACGCGTGAAGATGTCCAGCCGTCCAGTCGTGCTCTTGGGGTTGGCCTTGGCACTGAGCTCGTCGGGGAGGCGAAGCTCCTCCATCAACTTCACGAGGTACACGCAACCTTTTTCAAGGAGGGTCGGGCTCGAGAGATCGAGCGTCGTCATGGACAGGTCGGCGAGCGTGCTCGCCACCCGAGACCCGCTGCCGGGCAGGAAGCTCGCCTGCAGCCGGTGCGCCTCGTTCCCGAGCCTCAGGTCGAGACTTGCCGGCTGGATCTGCCGCTCGTCAATTGAGGGAGTCGCTTGTATGTGTCCGCCTTTCATGAGGCCCAGGATGCCCTGCGACGGGAGCACGCCGTGCCCGTCCGGCACTATGAGCGCTCGAAGCTCCTCCAGAGGCAGGACGTCGGACTCTTCCGACGTCGCATCCGGCTCGAAACCAGGGAGCCAACCGTCCATCACCGCTCTCGATGGCCGCCCGCGACGGCGCGGCTACCGCGGCTCCGGCAGGGCGAAGACGTACATGGCGTTCGGCGCCCCCGGCACGCGACCGCCGCCGACCGGAATCGCCAGGTACTGCCGGCCGCCGACCGCGTAGGTGATCGGGAAGCCCTGCACCGGCGACGGCATCCGGGTGCGGAACAGCTCGTCGCCGGTCGCGACGTCCAGGATGTAGAGGTAGCGGTCGCCGTCCGCGGTCACGACCAGGCCTCCCGCCGTGGTCAGCGCAGCGGCGCGCGAGCGGAGGCGCATCGAGTGGCGCCAGCGCACCTCGCCGGACTCGATGTCCATCGCCACGAGGTGACCGTCGTGATCGGGGCTCTTCGGGTGTGGCAGGCGTCCCGCCGACTGCCAGCCGGTCCACCGCGGGTTCCCGTAGTAGTACAGATCGCCCGTCGGGTGCGGCTCGCGTGCCACGGGGTTGAAGGTCCCCTTGACGCAGGTCGGGTGAATGGGGATGTAGAGCATTCCCGTTGCCGGGTGATAGGCGGAGGCGCGCCAGTTGCGGATGCCCTGGAAGTCGGGGCAGAACTCGAGCTCCTCGCCCGGCTTCGGGATCATCTCCGGCCGGTACTGCGCCTCGCCGGTTGCGGGATCGACGTCCACCAGCGTCTGGTAGCCGAGGTCGTGGGCGGCGACGAAAGCCCCCGTCTCCCGGTCGAGCTCCCAGAGAATCCCCAGCTTGCCCATCTTGAACAGCGACTGCCGCCCGCGGTGGTCGATGAGCACGCTCTCGAACACGTCGTCGAGGTCGTGCGTCTCCCCCGGGACGAACTGGTAGTACCAGTCGATGGCGCCGGTCTCGGGGTCGAGGGCGAGAACGCTGTTGGTGTAGAGCGCGTCGCCGTCGGTGCCGCGCGACAGCCGGGCCCACGGCTTGGCCTGCGAGGTCGACCAGTAGGTCCGGTTCGTGGCCGGGTCGTAGCTCCCCGGAATCCAGGCGTCGCCGCCGGCCCGGAAGGTCGCGGGCAGGTCGCCCCAGGTGTCGCCGCCGGGCTCTCCCGGCTGGGCGATCGTCGACGTGCGCCAGAGCTCCGCGCCGGTCTGCGGGTCGTGGGCGGAGATGAAGCAGGTGCCGTCCTTGTAGCGCTCGCAGCCGGTCATGCCCGCCACGATCTTCCCGTTCACGACGATGGGCCCGCTCGTGTAGCGGTAGCCGAGCGCGTTGTCGGCCACGACGTGGTCCCAGACCACGTCGCCGGTGCGGGCGTCGAGGGCGACGATGTGGGCGTCGTTGGTGTTCAGGAAGATCTTGTCGTCGTAAATCGCGATAGACCGGGTCCGCGCGCGGAACGAGTCGTCCGGCGAGCGCTCGAACCGCTTGCGGTACTCCCAGAGGAGGTCGCCGGTGACCGCGTCGAGCGCCTGGACGACGTTGAGCGGGCCCGGCAGGTACATGATGCCGTCGTGGACGATGGGCGTCGGCTGCGACAGGCCGGTCGTCATCGTCCACGACCAGACCAGGCCCAGCTGGTGGACGTTGCCGCGGTCGATCTGGTCCAGCGGGCTGAAGCCCCAGCCGTCGAGCGTTCGCCGCCAGTGCAGCCAGTCCGCGGGATCGGGGTCGGCGAGCACCGCGTCGGTGACCGGCTCGAAGGCCCGGTCCTGCGCCGCCGCGACGCCGGCGGCCGGGCCGCCGAACGCGAGCGCCGTCAGCAGCACGCCCGGCGTCAAGGGCCGCAAGGCCGCCGCCAGCTTCCAGACCGCGACCCGAAGCCAGGAACTCGTCCGCAATCCCATCGCTGCGCTCATGCTGACCTCCGTCGGGCTGCGCGGGAACGAGACGCCGGCCTCCACCGCCCGGTCGTAGGCGTCCCGGCTCCAGCGATAGGTGGCCTCGGAGGCGGTCTCGGGCACGGCGGTTCCTCTGGGAGACGTGAATCGTAGCAGGCCACGATTCGGCGAGCTACGGCGGCGGCTTCTTCCAGCGCGCGAGCGCGTAGGTGAGCACGCCGAGGAGCAGCTCGTCGAGGAACGGGATCGGATCCGGAATCAGCAGGTCCGCGAAGAACAGCGCGCCCGCCAGCAGGAGGAGCTGCCAGGAGCGAAGGCTGTCGAGATAGCGAAGCATCGGGAAGTCGAGCCGCCCCGCGCTGGCACCGCGGGGCCTGCAGTACGCATACTACAGGCAGGGGCCGGCGCGGCTAGCGGTTCTTTGTCGTCGTGAGAGCGCCCGGGCGGAGGCGCCGCAGCCCGAGTCGCGCCGATGACCCCGGCGATGCGACCTGGACCCGGCGATACGACTTGAGAAACGACCCCCGCGACGCGATGACCTCGGCGACGGGATGATCCCGGCGATGCGATGACCCCGGCGATGGATCGACCGTCGATCCTGCTGACCGGCGCCACCGGCTGCATCGGCGGCCGGCTCCTCCAGGCGCTCGAGGCGCGCGGCGACCGCGTCCGCTGCATGACGCGCCACCCCGGCGCGCTCGCGGCGCAGGTCGGACCGGGGACCGGCGTCGTCTTCGGCGACTGCCTCGATCCGGCATCGCTCGCCGGGCCGTGCGCCGGGATCGAAACGGCCTACTACCTCGTCCACTCGATGGGCGGGACGGCCGACTTCGCGGCCCAGGACCGTGCGGCGGCGCAGCACTTCGGGTCGGCGGCGCGGGCGGCCGGCGTCCGCCGCATCGTCTACGTCGGGGGGCTGGGCGCGGCGGCGGGCCTCTCCCGGCACCTGCGCAGCCGCCATGAGACCGGCGACGTGCTGCGCCAGTCCGGCGTACCCGTCATCGAGTTGCGGAGCGGCATCGTGCTCGGACCGGGCAGCCTCTCCTTCGAGTTGATCCGGGCCCTCGTCGAGCGCCTCCCGGCCATGCTGTGCCCGTCGTGGGTCCGCACCCCGACCCAGCCCATCGCCCTCGCCGACCTCGTGGCGTATCTCGTCGGGGTGCTCGACCTTCCGCACGGGGCGAGCCGCCGCTTCGACGTCGGGGGCGCGGATGTCGTCTCCTACGACGCGATCATGCGCGAGTACGCCCGGCAGCGCGGACTGCGGCGCCGGCTGATCCCGGTGCCGCTCCTCACGCCGCGCCTCTCGAGCCTCTGGCTCGGCCTGACCACGCCGGTGTACGCGCGCGTGGGCCGGGAGCTCGTCGACGGCCTGCGGACGGCAACGGTGGTGGAGGACGACGCGGCCCGGACGGCGTTCCCCATCCGGCCGCTGGGGCTGCGGGGGGCGATTGCACGGGCGATCGAGGAGGAAGACGAGGCGTTCACCGCCCAGCGCTGGTCGGCGGCGGCCCTGGCGACGGGGACGGCGCTCCGGTGGGGAGGAACGCGCGTCCGCTCGCGGCTCGTCGACTCGCGCGCCGTCGATCTGCCCGTCGCCCCGGCGGCGGCGTTCGCGCCGATCCGGCGCATAGGCGGCGACAACGGGTGGTACTACGGCGACTGGCTGTGGCGCCTGCGCGGTCTCGTCGACCGGCTCGCCGGCGGCGTCGGCCTCGGGCGCGGCCGGCGCGACGCCGAGCACCTCGCGGCCGGCGACACCTTCGACTGCTGGCGCGTCGAGACCTGCGAGCCGGACGAGCGGCTGCGGCTCGCGGCCGAGATGAAGCTGCCGGGCCGCGGCTGGCTGGACTTCGAGGTCACGCCCCGCGAGGAAGGAGCCTCCACCGTGCGCCAGACCGCGGTCTTCGATGCGCGGGGGGTCTGGGGCCGCTGCTACTGGCACGTCCTCTATCCGGTCCACGCCCTGCTGTTCGCCGGCCTGCTGCGCGCCATCGCCCGCCGCGCCACCCGAGAGGCCGGGATCGGGCGCCGCACCTGATCCAGGAAGTATGCAGCCACACGCGTGGATTATCATGGTTCGTGGCTCTCTTGGCGCCAACGCCGATCCGCCACGCGGCCGAGGAACAGCTCCGCCGGGCGCTGGCGCGGAGCCCCGTGGTAGCGCTGGTGGGACCCCGCCAGTGCGGCAAGACCACCCTCGCGCGCCGGTTGGTGGCCGCCGACGCGGCGAACTACTTCGACCTCGAAGACCCGGTGAGCCTGGCGCGTCTGGACCAGCCGCGGACGGCGCTGCAAGACCTCGCGGGCGTCGTCGTCATCGACGAGGTGCAGCACCGGCCCGAGCTCTTTCCCGTCCTGCGGGTCCTGGTGGACCGGGACGGCAGCCCGGCCCGCTTACTGGTGCTCGGAAGCGCCGGCCCCGCCCTGCTCCGGCAGAGCGCCGAATCGCTCGCCGGCCGCATCGAGTACGTCGAGCTCAGCGGCTTCCAGGTCGCCGAGCTCGGACCGGACCGGATGGAGACGCTGTGGGTGCGGGGCGGCTTCCCGCGCTCGGTGCTGGCGGCGAACGACGCCGACAGCATGGCTTGGCGCAAGGCGTACCTCCGCTCCCTCGTGGAGCGTGACCTGCCGCAGTTCGGCGCCGACCTCCGTCCGCCTGCGCTGCACCGGTTCCTCACCATGCTCGCCCACTACCACGGGCGGATCCTGAACGTCGCCGAGCTCGCCGCCGCCCTGCAGATCGGTCAGGCGACCGTGCGTCGCTACCTCGACCTCCTGGAGCAGCTCTTCCTGATCCGGCAGTTGCGCCCGTGGCACGAGAACCTGCGCAAGCGGCAGGTGAAGCGCCCCAAGCTCTACTTCCGCGACCCGGGCCTCTACCATCATCTGATCGGCATCGACACCAGGGACGCCCTGGAGACCCACCCGCGCCTGGGCGCTTCCTGGGAGGGGTTCATCCTGGAGAAGGTGATCGCCGAATCCGGGGCCGACCAGGTCCACTTCTGGGCCACCCACAACGGCGCCGAGCTCGACCTGCTGCTCGTGGCCGGCGGCCGGCGGGTGGGCGTCGAGATCAAGCGTGTCGACGCTCCGCGGCGCACGCGGTCGATGGCGGTGGCGCTGGAAGACCTGAAACTCGACGCGTTGCGGGTGGTCTACCCCGGAACGATGGGGTACGACATCGGCGACCGCATCGCGGCGGTCCCGGCGCGCGAGCCGTTCCGTCCGTTCGGCGCATAAGGAGGGATGACGCCGGCCTGCGTCCGCCCGCGCTCGACGAAGCAGCACGCATGTGGTTAACTAAGTCCATGCTGAGGACTACGCTCGACCGATGACCCTGGTCAACGTCCACGAAGCCAAGACCCAGCTCTCGCGGCTCCTCGAACGCGTGCAGACCGGAGAGGAGATTGTGATTGCGAAGGCGGGCAGACCGTGCGCGCGCCTGGTGCCGCTGGAGCCGCCGCCCGAGCGTGTGCTCGGACGCTATCGCGACCGGGACGGCGACGTGCCGGACTCGGTGTTCGAACCGCTGGCCGAGGCCGAGCTGGCTGCGTGGGAGGGTGACGAATGAACCTGCTGCTGGACACCTGCACGCTGATGTGGGCGTGGGGCAAGCCCGACCGCCTGAGCCGCCGGCTTCGGACCCTCCTGCGTGATCCGCACAACCAGGTCTGGGTCAGCGCCGCGAGTGCCTGGGAGCTGGCGACCAGGCATCGCGTCGGCAAGTTCCCGCGCGGCGGGCACATCCTGGCCGAGTGGGACGATCGCATCGCTCGAGACGGGTTTCGCCCGCTTGCCATCGCCTCCAGCCATGCGCTGCGTGCCGGGTCGATGCCGGGCCCGCACCGCGATCCGTTCGACCGGATGATCGCCGCGCAGGGCCTGATCGAGACGCTGCGGGTCGCGACGCCCGATCCGGAGATCGCGGCGCTCGGCGCGGACACGATCTGGTGACCCGAGCCGGAGGCGTATCCTTCGCCGCCGAGAACCGACGATGGCCGACATCGAGCATCGCACCGTCGAAGCCAACAACATCAAGCTGCACATCGCCGAGGCCGGCGACGGGCCCCTGGTCGTGTTGTGCCATGGATTCCCCGAGTGCTGGTACTCGTGGCGCCACCAGATTCGTGCGCTCGCGGACGCCGGTTTCCGTGTCGTGGCACCCGATCAACGGGGCTACGGGACGAGCGATGCCCCGGACGCGATCGCCGCGGGCGTCGAAGGCGCACCACCCGCGCCCGCCTACATGCTGGAGGGCCTGCCCGACCCGGGCGACGACCTGCCGCCCTGGCTGACCGCGGAGGATGTCGACACCTACGTCCAGGCGTTCACCAGGTCGGGGTTCCGCGGGGGCCTCAACTGGTACCGGAACATCGACCACAACTGGGTGCTGACCGCCCCGTTCGACGGCATGAAGATCGAGCAGCCGGCGCTCTTCGTCACCGGCGACCGCGACGTCGTGCCGTTCAGCGCCGAAGCCGAGCAGGGCATGCGCGCCGTCGTCACCGATCTCCGCGATGTCGTCGTGCTGCCGGGAATCGGTCACTGGACCCAGCAGGAGGCCCCGGATGCGGTGAACGACGCCCTGCTGCGTTTCCTGAAGGTGCTGTAGCCGGCGGTCCCTGGCGCGCGAGGCGATGGACGCGATGCGCGCCGGCGGTTCGGTCCGCTCGAAGAGCTAAGATTCGTGCAGCACGAAGAGCTAACGGGAGCGCATCGGGACGGCCCCGCCGTCCGAGAAGCTGGCCGGTTCCCTCGGCGTCCTGCGGGCCGATTTCGGTATCCGCGACGTCATCGCCGCTCGGATCACCCTGACCACGGATTGAAGAGTCGAACGTCGGTGTGGCAGAAGTCGCGCTCGTTGCGGGTGCAGAGGGTCAGTCCATGCACGCGAGCGGTCGCCGCAATGAAGAGATCCGGTTGACTGAAGGTGATGTTGCGTTCGCGGCCCCGCGCCACGAGGCGGCGCCATTCCAGGATCACGTCCTCGTCGACGGGGAGCACGCGTCCCTCGAACCAGGTCCGCAGTTCCTGATCCAGCCAGATCTCAAGCGCCGCCCGCTGCCTTGCGTCGGCCTTTCTCTCGATGCCGAACCGGATCTCGGCCATCGTGACCTCGCTGAGGAACAAGCGATCCGATACCTGCACATCTGACCACGCCTTCACCCGGTGATTGGGCCGGGCCTTGCGCAACTCCGACACGACGTTGGTGTCGAGCAGCCATCCGCTCAGAAGTCGACCTCCCGAACGGGGCTGCGCACGGAATCCCCACCGAACTCCAGGCTGGCTAGTGGAGATCGCGACAGGAGATCATGCAAGGTGGTCGCCGACCTCCGGGTCCGCAGACGATCGAACTCGTCCGCTGCGACCACGACGACGGCGTTCCGGCCGCGGACTGTCACACGTTGCGGCTGGCCAGCCGCGGCCAGGCGGACGACTTCGCTGAATCGCGCCTTCGCTTCCGCCAGCTTCCAGCCGAGCCGAGCCGGATCCGTACGCTCGCGATTGCCCGTCATGACCATCTTGGTCAGAATAGACGAGATGGGGAGGCTCTTCAAGCTCAAGCTCGCCGGACTGCGGAAGCCCGGCGGGCCGAGAGTGCAGTCAACTCGCTCGGCCCCCAACCAGCGCGTGACCGCCAAGGAGCACCTGCGACCTCCGGCGCCGCCTCGCGGGGCAGGGCGCGCAGGTTGAGCCGCACCTTCCCGTGGTGGGCGGCGATCAGGCAGGAGACGAGATCGGCGTCGCGGGACCAGCTCTCGTGCGCCACCTTGGGCGCTTGCTGCGCCGCAACGGAACCGTCCACCGCCGCGCCGGTGCCAGGCGAAGCCGCCGGACTCGGAATCGGCTCGGTACGTCCTTCGGATTGCCGGTGCATCCGGAATCCTCGCGGTAGCCGCCGGCGGCCGGTTACGCCAGGAGCACGAGGCCCGGCTGCCCAACGAGGGCCGGAACCTGCTGTTCCAGCGGGACCCGCAGTGGCGGCGCCGGGACGGGCGGGTCGGTGCGGCCCCGGCCGGGTGGATCCCCCTGGAGGGCCTCACTGACGCTGGTCGGCCGGCCGGGTAGTAATCTGGAGAGCATTACTTCCATCATGAAGATCACGACCAAGGGTCAGGTGACCATCCCCCAGCGGCTTCGGGTGAAGTTCGGCTTGTTGCCCCATACCGATGTCGTGTTCGAAGAGACCGATGGCGGCGTGGTGGTGAGGCCGGTGTTGAGCAAGCGGGCGCTCATCGAGGAGCGGCTGCGGGAGGTGCGCGGGGTGGCCGGCGGCGGTATGTCCACCGACGACGTGATGCGGCTCACGCGCGGGGACGAGTGAGTGCTCCTCGTCGACACGAACGTGCTGCTGGACAGCTTCACCGACGATGAGCGGTGGCGGCCGTGGTCGGAGCGGGCGGTCGCGGATGCGGTCGTGGCGGGAGGTGTCGGCATCAACCCCATCATCTACGCCGAAGCCTCGCTCACGTTTGGCGATGCCGAGACGCTCGACCGCAGCCTGAACGCGCTCCTGGTCGAGCGCCTGCCGCTGCCTTGGAGCGCAGCGTTCGGGGCGGGGCGGGGCGGGCCTATCGGCGGTACCGCCGCGCTGGCGGGGCGCGGACGTCGCCGCTGCCCGACTTCCATATAGGCGCCCATGCGGCCACGGACGGCCTGCCGCTGGTCACCAGGGACGCAGGGCCCTACCGTACGTACTTCCCCTCCGTAAAGCTGGTAACGCCGGCCCCCCACGGCTGAGACGCGTCGGCGCGAACCATGCCGCGCTGGCGTGTCGATGGCGAAGTCACGCCGGCGGCCACACCGCCGCACGCCGGGCGGGTTCGCCAACCTGTCGACGGAAGAACGCTCGAGTTGGCGCAGGAATGCGGCCACCCCGCCGAACGTCGGCTCAGGCCAGCGTCGCTCGTGCCGTCGCCCGGCTCCGGACTCGTCCGACACCGGCGAGGGGCGACACGCCCACCGGCGGGTCAACCGGGACGGCGGGAAGCTGCCGCCGCCGGACGAGGTCGGCGAGTCGCCCAGGCTGCACGCGCGGTCGGTAACGCTGTCGTCCGTGCAGGCCCGCGACGCGAAGATGGCCAGGTCGCGGGAGACCTTGGTGGTCTCGGTCGACGACACGCGGCTCGCGACCGCCCGCCTGGCCGACGGCGCCCCCCGATCGTCCCGGAGCGGCAGTGCTCACCCGCTTGGCGTGTCCGCGTGAAGGGCTGGACCGAGCACGTGGCCGTCGCCAGCGAACAGATCATCCCCGCCACGCACGGAAGTGGTCCACCTGCGCTGGACCCACAGCGCGGCCGTCGCCACCCACGACGACGGTTACCGCCCGCCAAGGCGTCTTCGCGTCGCTGCGCGATCGGCCAGCCGGCCCCGGCTCAGAGGATCCGCACCCAGCCCGGGTTGTCCGCCGTCGGACCGTAGGTCTGCGGCACGGGGCACCCGAGCAGGCGGAGGTAGACCGTCAACTGGCCGCGGTGGTGGATGGCGTGGTGGATGGCCAGCGTGCGCAGCGCGGCGTGGCGCGGGAGCTGCATGAGCAGCGTCTGGCCTTTGCGCATCGTGAAGCGGGCCGAGAGGAACGCGTCGTCTTTCGCCGCCAGGGTGCGCTCGAGCTCCGCCACGTTGCTCCGGAAGGTCTCGAGCAGCTCGGCGCGCCCGGCCGGGATGAACGGCGTGTAGTCGGTGATCGTGGCGAAGTCCAGATCGTCCTGCATCAGCGACTGGACCCATCCCGGAAGCTCCGCCAGGTGGCCCGCGAGCTCCGCGAGGGTCAGGGACTTCTCGTGCGGCCGCCACGCGAGGCGATCCCCCGGCACGGCCTCCAGCACGCGGTCGGTGTTTGCGGCTTCCGCCCGCAGGTCCTTGAGCAGCTCGTCAAGTATCGACATGCGTATAGTGTGAACCATGAGCCGTCCCGTCCGCCTGCTCGAGCTCGTGAACTTCCTGGCGCGGCGGGGGAAGACCATCCGCGAGATCGCCGAGCGGTTCGAGATCTCGGAGCGGACGGCGTTCCGCGACATCGCGGACCTGTCCGCGCGCGTGCCGATCACGCGGACCGAGCACGGCTACCGCCTGGTCGAGACCGCCACCATCCGGCCGCTGTCGCTCACCGCCGCCGAACGCGCCGTCCTGACGCTGGTGCTCGGGAACCCGGCCCTCCGCAAGGCCGCGGACATCGGCGGCACGCTGCGCGGCGTGGAGGGCAAGCTCGATGCCGCCACCCGGCACACCGAGGAGACGCCGAGCGCGCTGGCGCTGGCCGGCCCCGAGCGCTCGGGCCGCATCCCCGCGCGGCTCGTGACCCTGCTCGAGGAGGCCGTCCGCGAACGCACGCCCGTCTCCATCCGCTATCGCTCGCTGGCCGGACGCCGGACCGCGTGGCGGGGGGTCGACCCCTACAAGCTGTTCCACCGGGAGTCGGCCTGGTACCTGATCGGGCGCTGCCACGTGCACGAGGAGCCGCGCGTGTTCCGCCTCGACCGGATCTCGGACGCCGCGACCGGCGACGGGCGGTTCGATCCGCCGAGCTTCGACCTCGACGCACACCTCCGGCACACGTGGGGCGTCTACCGGGGGCGCGAGCTGCACGAGGTCGCCATCCACTTCGACGCCGCGCTCGCACCGCTCATCGAAGGAGGCGCACACCACCCCGACGAGCGCGTCGAGCGGCTCGGGAACGGCGGGCTGGAGTACCGGGTGACGCTGTCGCACCTGGGCGAGATCGCGCGCTGGATCGTCAGCTTCGGCGGGCAGGCGCGCGCGGTGGCCCCGGCCGCCCTCGTCCAGATGGTCGCCGACATGGGGCTCCTGGCCTACGAGCGTCACGCCAGGGGCGACGCGTCGCCCCAGGCGCCGGGCCGCCGGCAGCAGGACCTGCCGGGGCTGGTGCGGGACGCCGCGGCGCGGCAGCGATCGTTCGACTACGACGGCCCGAACCGGTAGCGCCTCTCGGCGCAACACGGCGCGTCGCGGATGGCCTACAGAGGCGTGCGATAATCGGCGCGAGCCTCGCGCGTCCTGTCCCACGGGCCGTCGGGTGGCACGGTGGACCGCCGGACGCCGCCGGACGCCGCCGGACGCCGCCGGACGCCGTGGCCGCCTCGCGCGTCCGTCGCGAGACGCCCGCTCGGGCTCCGGGCCGGCGAGGTCCTTCAGGGCCACAGGAACCACATGACCAAGGGCATCCGCACGTTCGCCGTCTTCGGGCTGGCGCTGCTCGTCTCGGGCATCGTCGGAGTCGCCGTCCCGCCGACCTGGACCGTCAACCAGGTCACGCTGGACGTGCGGTCCGACGGCGACGGCCGGCTCTACTACCTCTCCGAGGGCGAGCCGACCTACTTCGAGGCGGTGCCGATCGGGCAGGCCCGGCTGGCGCCCGAGCGCGTTTCGGGATCGACCGACGCGCCGCCCGTGACGGAGGAGTTCGTCTCCGCCGTCGAGACGCGCGACGGGCGCGCGGAGACCGTCTACTACCAGCTTCGGGCCCGGGCCCACTGGGGCTGGTGGTCGCTGCTGCCGGCCCTGGTGGCGGTGCTCCTGTGCTGGATGACGCGCGAGCCGGTGACCTCGCTGGCGGCCGGCATCGTCTCCGGCGCGCTGGTGCTCGGCCGCTACGACCTGACCGGCGACGTGCTGATCCCGTCGCTGGCGTCGACGAACGCGGCCGGCATCCTGCTGCTCTACCTCTGGCTGCTGGGCGGCCTCATGGGCGTCTGGTCGCGCACGGGGGCGGCGCAGGCGTTCGCCGAGCTGATGACGGCACGCTTCGTGCGCGGACCGCGCACCGCGAAGCTCGTCGCGTGGATGCTCGGGATCGTCTTCTTCCAGGGCGGGACGGTCAGCACGGTGGTGGTCGGCACGACGGTCAAGCCGATCGCCGACAAGGAGCGGGTGAGCCACGAGGAGCTGGCCTACATCGTCGACTCGACCGCCTCGCCGATCGCCTCGCAGCTCGCCTTCAACGCGTGGCCGGGCTACGTGCAGGCGTTCATCTTCGTTTCCGGCGTGAGCTTCCTGGCCACCGAGACGGACCGCATCGCCTTCTTCTTCCAGAGCGTACCGTTCTGCTTCTACGCGATCTTCGCCGTGCTGGGCACGTTCCTCCTGAGCATCGAGAGGCCGATCTTCCTCGGCCCGCAACTCGCGGCGGCCATGACGCGGGCCCGCACGACGGGGCAGCTCGACGCCGCCGGCGCCGATCCGCTGAGCGCGCGGGAGCTGCAGTCGAGCCGCGTCCCCGAGGGCTACAGGCCCCACGTCATCGAGTTCTTCCTGCCGCTCGGCGCGCTCATCGCCATCGCGGTCGGCACGTTCGTGGCCTTCGGCTCGCCCAACGTGCAGTGGGCGTTCGGCGCGGCGCTGCTCCTCGCGGCGGGGATGGCGCTCGGCAAGGGGATGGCGCTCAAGGACCTGCTCTCGGGATTCCACGACGGCATCAAGGGCGTCGTGCTGGGCTCCGTCATCCTGCTGCTCGCCATCACCATCGGCGGCATCAGCACGGAGACGGGCGGCGGCGTCTTCCTCGTGGAGCAGCTCGGCGACGCCGTGCCGTACTTCCTGCTGCCGGTGCTGCTGCAGCTCATGACGATGGTCATCGCCTTCTCCACCGGGACGAGCTGGGGCACCTACGCGGTGGCGTTCCCGCTGGCGATGCCGCTCGCCTGGGCCGTGGCGGGGGCGCAGGGGCTGTCGCACCCGGAGCTCTTCATGACCCTCTGCTTCGCGGCGGTGATGGACGGGAGCGTCTACGGCGACCAGTGCTCCCCCATCTCGGACACGACCGTGCTGAGCTCGGTGTGCACGGGGTGCGACCTGATGGATCACGTCAAGACGCAGATTCCGCAGGCGTCCGTCGCGGCCGGCCTGGCCGCCGTCTGCTGGACCATCGTCGCCGTGTTCACCGCGTGAGGCGCGCACCCGCCGGTCGCGATCGCGGCGGGCGGCGGGCCGCGGGCCACTCCCGCAGCACCCGGGGCGCCATCCGGCGGGCGCCGCGCACCACGGCGGCGACCTGCCGCAGGCGCCTGTGGTCCCGCTCCAGCCAGGGGAACCCGTACGCCTCGCGAAGCGCCGGCGGCAGCAGACCGACCGTGACGAGCCGGCCCAGCCACCGCGCCGGCGCGGTCCAGGGCCCGCCGGGAACCGCGAGGAGCGCCTTCGCCAGGCGAACGGCCTCCTGCCCGACCGCGAGCCGACCGGCCTGCTGCATCTCCCGCAGGTAGAGGTCGAGGCCGTCGCGGGTGAGCGGCAGCATCCCCGGCGGAACGCCCAGGCGGGGGCCGATCTCGGCCGCCTCGGCGCAGTAGCGGTCTTCCTCGGCCGGCGTCAGGGGCGCGACGAACAGGACGTAGGTCCGAAGCTGGCTGTCGACCAGCGTGGCGTGGACCCAGGCGAGCAGCTCCGGATCCGCGGCGTCGTAGCGCGTGCCTGCCTCGTAGGGCCCGACGGGCTGCGCCAGCTCGCCGTGCACGCGGCGGTGAATGGCGTTGATCCGATCCGCGGCCTCGCCGACCTCCGTGTCCGTCCCGAACGTGAGCGACAGCATCGCCGAGATGGTGCTGCGCATGCGCCTGACGTAGGCCGGGGCGCCGGCGTCGAAACCGGAGTGGGCGCCGACCCCGGCCGCGACGAGAGGATGCGCGAGCTGCATCAGGATGGCCCGCCCCCAGCCGAGGACGACGATCGCCTCGCGGTTGACGCGGCGCGCCATCGACACCCCGCCATCGTAGCGGACGTCAGGTGCGGGGACGCTGCCAGGTGCGGGTGCGGCAGCCGCCGAGGCCTGCGGGCGGGCGGGCGAGGCGATGATGCTCGTGCCGCCAGACGTATCGTACGGAGCGCGCCGCCGCAGGGCCAGGGCCGAGGTGCAATCCTCACGCGAAGGTGTTGCTCACTCGCACCGAGGTCCGGAAGTACTTCGTCCATGCCGCCGCCCAGCCCAGGGCGAAGAGCACGATCCCCAGGAGCACCGGCAGAGCGTCGAGCATCTCCTCCCCCGTCAACCGCGGCCGGCCATCCAGGATCCTCTGGAACAGAACGCCGTGGACGATGCGGACCGTTATCGAGAGCGCTGCGATCCACAGCGCGGCGATGTTCCATCGTGGCGCCGCGGAGGATCGCAGCACGATGAGCAGCAACGGGCTGGCAAGCACGAGGAAGATCGCGAGCCACAGAGCGATGGGATAGTCCAGGAACCAGCCAGCGAGGCCCGCGGCGAAGAACAGCGACACCGGAATCGAGCAGACGACGTAGACCAGCAGCCATCCCCGTACGCCGCTCGCACGCTCCGCTTCCATTCGAACCTCCTTCTTCCCGGGAATCTGCACCGCAGAACCAGCTGCAGGAGCGCGCGCGAGCGCAGACTCCCAAGGCGACCGCGAGGTCGCGCTAACACGCGCCCGTGGCGCAGCTCACCGCAAAGGCGCCTCCGATCAGGGCCAGCCCGCCGAGGACCTTCCGTTTGCTGTTCGGGTCGTCCGCGAAGCCATCGACGGTCATCGCGATGCCACCGAAGAACAACGAGTAGAAGGCGATCATCGTGGCATCGCCCCCGCGCCTCGGCGGGTCGGTCTGCGGGTGCGGACCACCCCCTTGGAGACGCGAGAAGCCGGCTGGCGTCACCGTCGACCCACGAGGACCACCGAGTGAGAAAACCACCGACCCCCCTGGCTGATGCAGCAGCTCGAGGATTCTCTCCAGGCGAGGCGGGGCGTCGGGTTCCGCGCCCTGCGCGAGCAGGGGTGCCGGACCCGAGAGACAGATGCTGACGGCCAGGAGAATGCCCCGTCGAACGGCGCAGACTCCTGAAGGACTGGGTTGGACGCCGAGCGGAGCCGCAGGCGACGAACGGCGGGCCAGCGTAGCGACGGCGGCGCGATTCATGTGGACCCCTCCCAGGGACCGGACGCCCCGTCGGTGGCCGAACCCATTCTCCGGGACGGGCGCGGGCGTCGGTCGCGGGACTCGATAGCAAGGGCCGTTCCATCCGGCGCACGAGACGCATAAGCCCCTGACGTGGCTGAAGTTGCGGTGCCCGTCACGAGGACAGGGGCGTCGACGGATCTCGGACGATCCATGCACAGGGGGATCGGCTCTGTACATGTACTGCACAAGCCCTCTCCTTCCGCGGCGGCCAGGCACGGCAGGGACCCCCTGGCGACGAGCGTGTCTCGGCATCGGCTTATCGATCCGTCCGCGCCGAGAGACCAGGCGGCATGCGGCGATTCGGTGGCATCCGTGCAGACGGCGAGCCACGGAAGCCCGACCTGCTCGAGTGTCGGAGCCGGCCGACGCGGGCGCGTGCGGATCGACTGGTTCCGCCCTCCGCGGCTACCGCATCCGCAGCGCCACTACGGGATCGACGCGCAGGGCCCGGCGTACGGGCAGGCACGCCCCGGCCGCCGCGACGACGGCCAGGCCTCCGACCGCCAGGCCGATCGCGCCGGGATCGGTCGGCTCGACGCCGTACAGGAACCCCGCCAGGATGCCCCGTCCCGTGAAGGCCAGCGCCAGACCGACGACGGTGCCCAGCAGCGCGATCGTGGCGCTCTCGCGAAGCAACAGGCCCAGGATGCGGGTCCGCGTCGCACCCAGCGCCATGCGCACGCCGATCTCGTTGGTGCGTTGCGAAGCGGAGTACGCCAGGACGCCGTAGAAGCCCACCGCCGCCAGCGCGACCCCGAGGCCGGCCAGCCACACGAACAGAGCGGTGCGGACCCGCGGGACGGCCGCCGCCCGGGAGACGGCGGATTCCAGCGGCTCCACGGCTCGAACCGCCAGCCCGGGATCGGCGGCCGCGATGCGGCGGCGCACCGTCGTCGCGAAGCCCGGCCCGTCGCGTTCGCTGCGCACCAGCAGGAATGCCGGCGACCAGGGCTGCTGCGCGAACGGCCGATAGACCGTATCGTCCGGGGGAACGCCCAGGCCGGCGTACTTCACGTTCCCCACGATGCCGACCACCGTCATCTCCTCGCTTCCCGCGACCCCGTCGCGGAGCACCGGCAGCGAGACGGTCTGCCCGAGCGGATCCACGCCGTCGCCGAAGAAGCTCCGGGCGGCGTCCTCACTCACGATGACCACCGGACGGGCGTCGAGGCCATCCGCCCGGGTGAAGAAGCGCCCCCGGACCAGCGGGATCCGCAGCGCCTCGAAGTACCCCGGCGTAGCGGGCACGCCCGTGGCGCGATAGTCCGCATGGGTCTCGCTCGCGCGTCGCAACGTGATGGCGACGCCGCCGTCGTTGGGCGGCAGGCTCGCGCCGACCCCCGCGGCCTGCACCCCGGGAATGGCGCCCACGCTCTCGACCACACGATCCACGAGGTCGACGGACTGAGCGGCCTGCAGGCTCCGCCCCAGCGTCAGATCCAGCGTTGCCGTCGTGACGTTGTCGACGTCCACGCCGACGTCGGTGTTCACGAGGTTCACGAGGCTGCGCCCCAGCAGGCTCGCTCCCAGCAGCAGCACGAGCGCGATCGCCATCTCGGAAACGCACAGCACGCGCAGCACGCGCCGCAGCTCCGGCCTGCCGGATGCTCCCGAACCGCCCCGAGAGTGTGCCGGCGCGGGCGGTCGGGCCGCGCGGAAGGAGGGCCACAGGCCCGTGCAGAGCGTGGTCACGCCAACCATGCCGAGCGCGAAGAGCAACACCGGAGCGTCGACCTGAATGCCGTCGAGCCGCGGTACGCCGGCGGGTTCGAGCCGCTTCAGCGCCGCCACGAGCGCGATGGCCAGCAGCACGCCGGCGGCAGCGCCGGCAACGGCGATCAGGACGGCGTTGACGAGCATCTGGGATACGAGGTGGCGACGCGACGCACCCAGCGCGAAGCGGATGCCGAACTCGCTCGCCCGCGCCGCGTACCACACCGACAGGAGGTGCGCGGAGTTCGCACAGGCCACGACGAGCACCAGCCCTACCGCCGCGGAGAGGAGCGCCAGCGCCGGCTGGACGTCCGCCACCACGCGTTCGTGCAGTCCCAGCGTCGTCACGCGGACGTCGGCGAAGGCCGCGGCGCGAGTGACGGCCAGCGCCTCCACCGCACGGTCGACCTCGGTGCGCGCCTGCGTCACGGAAGCAGCCGGTTTCAGTCGGCCGACCGGCAGGAAGCTGCAGCAGGCGGGGGTCGTGATGCGCCGGTAGCCGGCCGGCGTCCAGACGTCGGTGAGGGGAGTCGGGAAGCGGAAATCGTCCCCGGCGACGCCGACGACGACGTACGGTTCCGAGCTCAGCGTCAGTTGCTCGCCGACGGCATCCGGGGAGCGACCGAACGCGCGCGACCAGAGCCGCTCGCTGATCACCACCGCCGGCGCTGCGTCGTCGGCAGGCCCGAGCGGACGGCCGAGGACGACGTTCCCGCGGAGCGTCGAGAAGAACTCGCCGGAGACGGTCGCGCCCGCGACGACCTCCGTGCCGCCGTCCCGCGAGAGCGCATGGGTCTCCGCGGAATGGAAGGCCAACGACTCGAGGGACGGCAGGCGCGCGGCGAGGTCGCGGAGGTCGCCGGCCGTGAAGGACACGGGCGCCGGCCGCCCGCTTCCCGCATAGGCGCGCTCCGCCCGGATATGCACCAGACGATCCGGTTCCAGGTAGGGCAGCGGCTTCACCAGGACGCCGTGCACGACGCTGAACATCGCCGTGCACGTGCCGATGCCGAGCGCCAGGGTGGCGATGGCCACGCAGGAGTAGCCGGGACTGCTCCCGATCAGCCTGAGGCTGTAGCGCAGATCCCGCAGAGCGCTCTCCAGAAGGGCGAAAGCCGCGCGCGACATGTCGTCCTCCCTCGCGGGGGGCTATCTCCTGACCAGGCCGAAATACACGTAGGACGCCACGAGGATGGCGACGGCCACGAGGCCGAGGTTGCCGTAGACGGGGTCGACCTGAAGCCCCAGGAACAGGGCGAACGAGAACGCGAGATACAGGACGATGATGGCGCCGGCGTGAGCCAGGATCTTCAACGCGGCCCCTCCTCCGTTCACTATAATGGCCCACGATTCGCACCGACACTCGAGACGGAGAGACCCCATGCGTCACATTCGACCCCGTTCGCTCGCCGCGTCCGTCGCCTTCGCCCTCGTGCTCGCACTCGCGGCCGCACCGGGCGCCCTGGCCGGCTCCGAGAACTGGCCCTCGTTCCGCGGCGCCGACGCGCTGCCCGCGGTCAGTGACGACCCCCGGCTGCCGGTCACCTGGAGCACGACGGAGAACGTCGTCTGGAAGACGGCGATCGACGGGCTCGGCTGGTCGTCGCCGGTCATCTGGGACGACCGGATCTTCCTGACCACCGTCGTCAGCGACGGAGCGGAAGAGGAACCCCGCATGGGGCTGTACTTCCCCTACGGCTCGCCCGAGACGTTCGACGACGACCGGTTCCCCGACCCCGAGCCGGGCGACCTGCTCGAGCGCTCCATCAATCTCCACCACTGGGTGGTGGCGGCGATCGACTTCGAGAGCGGCGACGTCCTCTGGACGACCGAGGTGCACACCGGCGAGCCCGACTTCGACCGGCACCTCAAGAACACCTACGCGTCGTCGACGCCGGTGACCGACGGCGAGCGGGTCTACGCCTACTTCGGGAACGTCGGCGTCTACGCCCTCGACATGGACGGGCAGCTCCTCTGGCAGAAGCGCTTCGACCCGGCGGAGACGCGCCTGGGCTGGGGGCCGGCCGCCTCGCCGGTGCTGCACGAGGACACGCTCTACATCGTCAACGACAACGACGACTACTCGTTCCTGGTGGCGCTCGACACCGCGACCGGAGGCGAGCGGTGGCGCGTCGACCGTGACGAGGGCACCAACTGGGCCACGCCCTACATCTGGCAGAACGCCGATCGCACGGAGCTCATCACCGTCGGCAGCAACCTGGTGCGCTCGTACGGCCTCGACGGCACCGAGCTGTGGAGCTTCCGGGGGATGAACTCCATCACGATCCCGCAACCGTTCAGCGCCCACGGGCTGCTCTACGTCATGTCGGGCTATGTGGGCGACGCGGTGCGGCCGGTCTACGCCGTCCGGCCCGGCGCGGCCGGCGACATCAGCCTGGCGGACGGCGAGACGAGCAGCGAGTTCGTCGCCTGGTCCCAGGACACGGCGGGTCCCTACCACCCCACTCCTCTGGTGTACGGCGACTACTACTTCACGCTGCTCGATCGCGGCTTCTTCACGGTGCACGACGCCCGGACCGGCGAGGAGCTCTACTTCACCGAGCAGCAGATCCAGCAGCAGGAGGTGCGCCGGCGCGTATCGCGCGGCACGGGTGGCTTCACCGCCTCGCCCTGGGCCTACAACGGCATGGTCTTCGTGCTGAGCGAGGAGGGCGACACCTACGTCCTCGACAGCAACGACCGGTTCCGCCTCGTGGGCACCAACTCGCTGGACGAGGTGGCCATGTCCAGCCCGGCCATCGCGCGCGGCAACCTGTTCATCCGCACGCGCTCGCACCTCTGGCGGATCACCGACACGTCGGGCCAATAGGCGACCGAGACCGGCGTTCCCGCCCCCGGCTCAGGAGGAGTCGCGATGCACAGGCTCGCCACGACAGCCCGCCGTTCGTCGCCCATGGCTCCGCTCGCCGGTCTGCGGCGCGGACTCCTGGTCGCCGCCGCCTCCGTCGCCCTCCTTCCGGGGCTGCCCGCGTACGGTCAGGAACCGGCCTCGCAGGACGCGGCGGCCGGCGGCACCGCCGGTCTGGTGGAGCTGGCGCCGGTCACGTGGGAGCGCCTCGTCCATGCCGCCGACGAGCCGCAGAACTGGCTGATGTACTCCGGCACGCTCGACAGCCAGCGCTTCAGCCGGCTCGACCAGGTGGACCGCACCACCGTCGCCGACCTGGAGCTGAAGTGGGCCTACTCCATCCGGCAGCTCG
>JAPOWL010000131.1 GCA_026707615.1 Acidobacteriota bacterium
CTCCACTCTGTTGACGTTCTGCGGCGCAAGCTCCTAGACTGCGGCCCTGGCGGGCCACGGCGTCAGCCGACTGCTGTCGCACAGCATGCGCGCGTACTTCCTGCCGCTGGCGGCGGGGGTGCTGCTGGCCTCCAGCGCGTTCATGCCGTGGACGCTCGTCGGCAACCAGCGGCTGGGGGGCGTGCCCGACGTCCCCGGCCTGTGGGTGCTCGGGCTGGGCGTGCTCGCGGTCGTGCTGGCCGGACTGAGCGTGCTGACGCGCAAGAACTCCCGGCATCCCCTGCTGCTGGTGGGCCTGACCGCCTTCGCCATCGTGCTGGTCACCGAGCGCCTCATGGAGCGGTCGGTGGCCGACCAGCTCTGGGCCCGCTCGCAGGCCCGCGCCATCGTGGCGGGCGAGCAGGGGACGGTTCGGCGCCCGGATCCGACCATGGCTCCGGGTGCCTACCTGGGATTGAGCGCGGCCTCGGTCATCGCCCTTTTCGGAATGACGATCGTCATCAAGCGCGTCGCCAGGCCCTACGCCGAGCCGGACGACGACGACGCCTGACCGGCGGCCGACCCCGGCGCCACTTCCCCGATGCGAATCACCGTTGCCCACAGCCCCGACTCCGACGACGCCTTCATGTTCTACGGCTTCGCCTGTGGAGCGGTCTCGGCGGAGGAGTTCGAGATCGACCAGGTCCTGGCCGACATCGAGAGCCTGAACCGGGCCGCGTTCGACGGCACGTACGAAGTGACGGCGGTCTCGTTCCACGCCTACGCGCACCTGTTCGACCGCTACGCGCTGCTCCCGCACGGGGCCAGCATGGGCGACCGCTACGGACCGATCGTCGTCGCCCGGCCCGACGGACCGCCATCGCTCGAAGGCGCCACGGTGGCCATCCCGGGCGAGCTGACCACCGCGCATCTCGTGCTCCAGCTCTTCCATCCCGGCGTCGCCTGCCGGGTGATGCCCTTCGACGTCATCCAGCCGGCGGTGGTCGACGGTTCCGTGGAAGCCGGTCTCCTCATTCACGAGGGGCAGCTGACCTACCGGGACGACGGCCTCCGCTGCCTCGCGGACCTGGGCGTCTGGTGGGCCGACCGGACCGGCGGCCTTCCGCTCCCGCTCGGCTGCAACGTCATCCGGCGCGACCTCGGCCCCGACACCATGCGGGCGGTGTCGCGGCTGCTGCGCGCGAGCATCGCGCATGCGCTCGAGAACCGCACCGACGCCGTCGCCTACGCGCTCGACTTCGGACGGGGTCTCGACCCGGAACGGACCGACCGGTTCGTCGGCATGTACGTGAACGATCTGACGCTCGACTACGGCGACCGCGGCCGCGCCGCGGTGGAGCGGCTGTTCGCCGAAGCCCGTGATCGGCAACTGATCCCGCACCCCGTCCCGGTCGACTTCGTCGACTAGCCAGGAGCCATCGATGTACGCACGGCTGCGAGCGGGCGGGCTTGGCGAGGTCGCGGCCAAGCTCGACGAAGGGATGCGGCTGGAGCTCGACGACGGGCTGCGCCTGTTCGAGGCGCCCGACCTGCTCGGCGTCGGCTGGCTGGCGAACCGCGAGCGCGAGAAGCGCCATCGCGGGGACACCTTCTTCAACCACAACATCCGGCTGGAAGCGACCAACGTCTGCGTGGCGAGCTGCCTGTTCTGCGCCTTCGCGCGCCTGCAGCCGGGGGACGACGGCGCCTACACGATGAGCCTGGAGCAGGCCTGGGGCAAGCTCCGCGATCGCGCGGGCCAGGCCCTGACCGAGGTGCACGTGGTCAACGGCCTGCATCCCGACCTGCCGTGGGACTACTACCTGGAGCTGCTGCGCGGCTTCAAGCGGATCCGGCCGGACATCCACCTGAAGTGCTTCACGGCGGTCGAGATCGCCTTCTTCTCCGAGCTCTACGGCAAGACCGACGAGCAGGTGCTGCGCGAGCTCATGGACGCCGGGCTCGACTCGCTCCCCGGCGGCGGGGCGGAGGTGTTCGCGGAGCGCGTGCGGCGCAAGATCTGTCACGACAAGGCGGACGCCGATCGCTATCTCGCGATCCATCGTCTGGCCCACCGGCTCGGCATGCCGTCGAACGTCACCATGCTCTACGGCCACATCGAGACGCACGAGGAGCGCGTCGACCACATGCTGCGCGCCCGCGCGCTGCAGGACGAGACCGAGGGCTTCCAGGCCTTCATCCCGCTGGCCTTCCATCCCGACAACAACCGGATGGAGAAGCTGCCGGCGCCCACCGCCGCCGACACCCTGCGCGTCCACGCCGTCGCCCGGCTCATGCTCGACAACGTGCCCCACATCAAGGCCTTCTGGATCGCGACCGGCGTGGAGGTGGCGCAGACCTCGCTCTGGTTCGGCGTGGACGACCTCGACGGCACGGTGCAGGAGGAGCGCATCTACCACATGGCGGGCGCGCCGACCCCGGAGGCGATGACCCCGGACGAGATCGCGCGGCTGATCCGCCGGGCCGGCCGCGCGCCGGTCGAGCGCGACACCTTCTACAACGTCGTCTCCCGCCCCGCGTGAGCGTGGACCGCGCGCGGGAAATCACGCTTGCGCCGCGGAACCCACTGCGTTGCTTTCTGCGGCGCAAGCTCCTACACTCACCGGTTGCACTGCCGTTCGTCGCCGCACGGATCCGTGATCACGCTTGAAGGAGAATCCGACCGATGGCCCATGAGTTGCCCCCGCTGCCCTACGACTTCAACGCGCTGGAGCCGCACATCGACGAGCAGACGATGCGCATCCACCACGGCAAGCACCACGCGACCTACGTGTCGAAGCTGAACGCGGCGCTGGAGAAGCATCCGGAGCTCGCGGGCAAGGGCGTCGACGATCTCATCGCCGACCTCGACGCCGTGCCGGAGGGTATCCGCACCGCGGTCCGC
>JAPOWL010000543.1 GCA_026707615.1 Acidobacteriota bacterium
CACCGGTGGTTGGGAATCATCCTCGGCGTCTACTTCGTGATGCTCGGCATCACGGGGAGCCTGCTCGTGTTCGCGCGGGAAATCGACCGCGCGCTCAATCCGGAGCTGCTGACCGCGGCTCCCGCGGGCGAGCAGCAGCCGCTGTCGGCGATCGTGGATACGTTTCGCCGCGAGTATCCCGACCGGCCCATGAGCTACGTGAACTATCCGCTCCCGCCCAACGGCGTCTTCAACATTCGCAGCGGACCGAACCAGGCGTCGCAACTCTACGTCTACATCAATCCGTATACGGCCGAGGTCATCGGGGACCGGACCCGCATCGGGTCGTTCTACGGCTTTCTCATGTACCTCCATTTCTACCTGTTCCTGGGGCAGGCGGGGTGGACCCTCAACGGTTGGGGGGCGTTGCTGCTCACCGTCCTGTTCCTGGTGGGCGTGTGGCTCTGGTGGCCGACACGGCGGTCCGGGGCCGCGGTCTGGAAGGGAAGGCTGTCCGTTCGAACCGATGCCGGCAAGTCGCGTCTGCTCTATGACCTGCACAACGTGGTCGGAGTCTACCCGCTGGTCTTCTTCCTCATCTTCACCCTGACCACGCTCGTCTTCGCCTTTCCCGACGCGTCCAGGCGTGTGCTGTATACGCTGACCTCGACGCCGCCGGATCCCGTGTTCCAGCTCGATCCCGAGCCCGGCGCGGAGCGTCTCTCGCTCGACCGGCTCGTCGCTGCTGCGGATGTGGCCATCGACGGTCGTATCCTGCGGGTGAGCTTTCCCCAGACGCCCGACGCGCCACTGCGGGTTCGGAAGGAATGGGACGACTGGAACCGCACGCGGAACCGGGCGATGGTCACCGTCGATCCGTATACGGCAGAAGTCCTGGATGTCTACGATTCCCGGAAGCACGAGTCGCCCGGCAGACTGCTCGTGCAATGGGCCATCCCGCTGCACTTCGGCATCTGGGGAGGGCTGCCCACCCGCATTCTGTACTTCGTGCTCGGCTTGCTGCCGGCCGTCGCGTTCGTGACGGGTTTCTGGCGCTGGCGCCTGCGGAAGCAGGCTGAACGAACGCACCGCGGGCGCATTCGCGGGCTCCAGGTTGCCAACCGATGAGGTGAGCAGCGCCGAGCGTGGCGTCGTCCGGATGCGGCTGCTACACTCGCTTCGTGAAGCCGCTCGCCTCCGTCCTTCGCGCGCGAGGTGCCGCCGAAGTGCGAGACATGACTCCTGAGGAACGCCTCGCGCTGGCGTTTCGACTGGGCGACGAGGATCTCGCGTCCTTTCGCGCCACGCACGGGCTCGACCGGCCGACCGCGATTCGACTCCTGGAGCGCCGCCGGCAGGCAACCCGGCGGCCGAGTGCCTGCATGGAGCGCATCATCGGATGAGGCGCATCGAGCTTCGCCTCAGGCCGCGCCGGCCCGCGTAACCTCCAGGCCGGCGACCACGGCGTCGGTGACGGCGTCGACGCCGACGCCGTTGGTCACCTGGGCGAACAGGAACGGGCCGTCGCCCCGCATGCGGCGGGAGTCGCGGGCCATGACGTCGAGGTCGGCGCCGATGAGCTCGGCGAGGTCGGTCTTGTTGATGACCAGCAGGTCGGACTGCGTGATGCCGGGGCCGCCCTTGCGCGGGATCTTGTCGCCGCCCGAGACGTCGATGACGTAGATCGTGAAGTCGGCGAGCTCGCGGCTGAACTGGGCGGCGAGGTTGTCGCCGCCGCTCTCGACGAAGAGCAGCTCGGGGCGCACCGCGGCCATGAGCTGCTGCAGCGCGTCGAGGTTCTGGCTCACGTCGTCGCGGACCGCGGTATGCGGGCAGCCGCCGGTCTCGACCGCGGTGATGCGCCCGGTCTCGAGCGCCTCGTGGCGCACGAGGAACTCGCCGTCCTCCTTCGTGAAGATGTCGTTGGTCACGACGCCGAGGCTGTAGCGGTCGCGGAGCTTGCGGCAGAGCGCCAGGAGCAGCGCCGTCTTCCCGCTGCCGACGGGCCCCCCGATGCCCACCGTGAACGCGCGGCGCGCGAAGTCGCGCTCGTGCCGCCGCTCCCGGTCCGCGAACCGGCCGGGGGTGGTCGGATCGTCGTCGGATGCTTCGCCCTGAGGTGCATCACGGTCCCCTTGTCGTGCCCACGGTTCGGAAGGGCAACTTCAGGCGGCGGTCGCGTTGCTCCCGACCCGCCCGTCACAGGCTACCAGAACGCGCGGCAGGGGATTGCCGAGTGGGGCGATTGGTGGGCCGGTCCCCGGCGATGGCACGCCCGGACGGGGGACGTCAGATCCGGAACAGCGCGAGCAGGGAGTCGAACTCGCGGTGCAGCTCGTCGCGGGCCTCGGGGTCGGCCGCGAACTCCCGCGCCAGCTCCCGCCGCCGCTCGGCCAGGCGGATCCGGGTCGCCTCCCGCGCACCCGGCGGCAGGCCCGCTCCCATCGCCTGCACGATCTCCACCAGTACCGCGACGCGAAGCTGGAGGGGGTCCGTCGCCATCGGTTCGGCTACCCCCGGAACGGGATCGGCATGGTTCCCTCGACCATCGCGGTAGCCTACCAGATGGTAGTGTGTCGCTCTGGCGCCAGTTGTGGTGCGCCGCGGACAGTGCGGTGTGGCAGGCGTGGTTCTCCAGCGCCGGTGATGCGATTACGACTGGAAGAGCCTCGAATACAGCCGATCGTGGGCGCCCTGCAGCAGGTCGAGGATCGGCGCCGTCTGGCAGATCTCCTCCACCGCCAGCCCCCGGCACCGCTCGAGCGTCGCGTCGAGCTCGGCCGCCGCCTCGTGCTGCATGCGTTGCGCCCGGTAGCTGCCCACGATGCCGAGGCGCACCGCGGCCGAGAGGATGCCGCGGGCGGT
>JAPOWL010000613.1 GCA_026707615.1 Acidobacteriota bacterium
GGCCGCCGGCGAGGGCGGCGCCATCACCGGTGTCGTGCGGAGCGCGGCCGGGCCGGAAGAAGGGGTCTGGGTCATCGCCGAGACCGACGAGCTCGCGACCCGCTTCATCAAGTCGGTCGTGACCGGCGACGGCGGACGCTTCCTGATGCCCGACCTCCCGCCGGCGCGCTACGAGGTCTGGGTGCGCGGCTACGGACTGGTCGATTCGGCCCGTGTCGAGGCCGCGCCCGGCGACGAGCTGGCGCTCGAGGCGGTGGTCGCGGCGACGGAGGCCGAGGCGGCGAGAGTCTATCCGGCCAACTACTGGTACTCGCTGATCGAGCCGCCGGCCGCGTCCGAGTTCCCGGGCACCGGGGCCGACGGAAACGGCATCGCGACCACGCTCACCGATCAGAGCCAGTGGGTCGACATCCAGAAGCAGGGCTGCATGCTCTGCCACCAGCTCGGCTCGCGCATCGTCCGCGAGATCGACAACCGGGACGAGTTCGACTCGACCCTCGCGGCGTGGGACCACCGGGTGCAGATGGGGCAGCGCGGCTCGCAGATGACGAACGTCATGAACCGCTTCGGCCGTTCCCGCGGCCTGGAGATGTTCGCCGACTGGAGCGACCGCATCGCGGCCGGCGCCGTGCCGCCGCGCCCGCCGCGTCCCGCGGGCGTCGAGCGCAACGTCGTCATCACCCTGTGGGAGTGGGGCAACGAGATCGACTACATCCACGACGAGATCGCGACCGACAAGCGGAACCCGACCGTCAACGCCCACGGGCCGATCTACGGCGTCAACATCTCGAACGACGAGCTGACGATGCTCGACCCGGTGACGCACGAGGCGACGAGCCTGCCGGTGCCGCTGCGGGTGGACCCGGCCACGGTAGCGCCGATGATCGCCCGCTCGATGCCGGCGCCGTCGCGCTTCTTTGGCGACGAGCTCATCTGGAACGATCCCGCGAACCCGCACAACCCGATGATGGACCAGCAGGGGCGGGTGTGGCTGACGTCGGCCATCCGGCCGCGGCCCAATCCCGACTGGTGCAAGGAGGGGTCCGACAACCGCTTCGCGCGCTACTTCCCGATCGAGCGCGGCTACCGCGGCGCCGTCTACTACGACCCGCCGAGCGAGTCGTTCGAGATGATCGACACCTGCTTCGGCACCCACCACCTGCAGTTCGCCGAGGACGACGACCACACGCTCTTCTTCAGCGGCGGCGGGGCCGTCGTCGGGTGGCTCAAGACCGCGGTCTACGACGAGACCCGCGACGAGCAGGCCTCGCAGGGCTGGTGCCCGACCGTCATCGACACCAACGGCGACGGCGTGATCACGCAGCCGTGGAACGAGCCGAACCGGCGCGGGCAGATCGACGCGTTCGACCCGGCCCGAGACACGCGCCTCGTCGTCGGGAGCTACGGCATCGTTCCCGATCCGCTCAACGACACCGCGGTCTGGGTGGTCTCCAACCGCTTCCCGGGTCGCCTCGCGTACATGGACATCGGCGACGATCCGCCGGAGACCTGCCTCACCGAGGTCTACGAGGTGCCCTCGGCTCTCGACCCGAACGTCCCCCGCGAAGCGACCGGCTTCGGGCCGCGCGGCCTCGACATCGACCGCCACGGCGTGGTCTGGACGGCGCTCTCCGGCAGCAGCCACTTCGCGTCGTTCGACCGCTCGAAGTGCGAGTTCCGCAACGGACCGGACGTGCTCGACGGGCGGCACTGCGTCGACGGCTGGACGCTCTACCCGACGCCCGGTCCCGTCATCCCGGGGACCGATCCGCCGATGCGCGCCGACTACCACTACTACAACTGGGTGGACCAGCACGACACGCTCGGCCTCGGCCGGAACGTCCCCATCGCCAACGGCTCGAACTCCGACTCGCTGCTGGCGCTGCTGCCGGAGACCGGCGAGTGGGTGGTGATGCGGGTGCCGTATCCGCAGGGCTTCTTCAGCCGCGGCCTCGACGGGCGCATCGACGATCCGGACGCCGGCTGGAAGGGCCGCGGCGTCTGGGCGACCTACGGCGCCGCCGTGACGTGGCACATCGAGGGCGGCGTGGGCGCCAAGCCGGGCATCGTCAAGTTCCAGGTACGGCCCGACCCGCTGGCGAACTGACGCCGAGGACGGAGCCACCTCCAGAGTGCCGTCTCGATGCCCGCGCGGTCGCCATGTCGGCGCGGCCGCCGGAACCGGCGATGCTGATCGCCCTGGGCGGCCTCCCCGGCGTGGGCAAGTCGGCCCTGGCCCGGTCGCTGGCGCGGCGCATCGGGGCGGTGCATCTGCGCATCGACACGATCGAGCAGGCGATGCGGAACGCCGGCTTCACGGTTTCGGGGCCGGAGGGGTACCTGGCCGCCCGCGATCTCGCCGAGGACAACCTGCGCGTCGGACGCACCGTCATCGTCGACTCGGTCAACCCGCTGGCGATCACGCGCGCCTACTGGTGCGGGGCCGCGGCGCGCATGGCGGTGGAGCTCCTCGAGATCGAGGTGGTCTGCAGCGACAGGGCCCAGCACCGCCGGCGGGTCGAGTCGCGCGACGCCGAGATCCCCGGTCTGGTGCTGCCGACCTGGCAGCAGGTCCTGGATCGACGGTACGAACCGTGGACGACCGCGCACGTCATCGACACGGCAGGGCGCACGGCGGAGGAATCCGCGTCCGAGGCCGAGGCGATCGCGCTCGGAGCCGCGAGGCCGGGCCGGCCCTGAGCCCGGGTTCGCCGACGCTCGCTATCGGTTACGGCGCGACGCGCGCGCGGCCGATGTTGTTCGTGTCGGTGCCGAACCAGATGTCGCCGGTCGGGGGGTGGTAGTACATGTGGCGGACGGTTCCGCCCCCGCTGGCGA
>JAPOWL010000044.1 GCA_026707615.1 Acidobacteriota bacterium
CTTCCAGACCGAGGACACGGTGGTGCTCTTCGCCGAGATGAACCACAACGCCCGCGTCGTGCCCCTCGACGGGCGGAACCGCCTGGACGACGGCATCCGGCTCTGGACGGGCGACGCGCGCGGGCACTGGGAGGGCGACACCCTGGTCGTCGAGACGACGAACTTCCTGCGGGAGACCAACTTCCAGCGGGGCGCCACCACCCGCAACCTGACGCTGACCGAGCGGTTCACGCGCGTTGACGCAGACACGCTGCGCTACGACGTCACGATCGACGATCCGACCGTCTGGACACGGCCGTGGACGTACTCCGTGCCGATGCGGATGAACCCGCAGCCGATGTACGAGTACGCGTGCCACGAGGGCAACTACGGCCTGGAGAACATCCTGGCCGGCGCGGTGGCCCAGGGCTCGCAGTAGCGCCGGACTTCGACGACAGCCCGTTTGCCCGGAGGCCGGCGGCGCTCCCGCGACGGAGCGGCCGCCGGCCTCCGGACCACGCTCCGCCGGCCCGTGGCGTCTGCGCCGTAGCCCGCGCGACGCCGCAACCGCGCGCCCGCACCGGCTTCCAACGCGCGCGTCAGGGCGCGCCGGCCCGCCGTCCTACGGCGCAGACTCCTACCGCACGCCCCCGCCGAGCGTGATCCCGCCGTAGATCTCCCGCCCCGGCGACGGCTCGTAGTAGCGGCGCCCGAACGCGTTGGTGATGGCGGACGAGTTGTAGCGCTCCGACAGCAGGTTGTCGATGCCGATGAACGGGCGGAAGTCGACGTCGCCCAGGCTCGCGTCCCACCCGAAGCGCAGGTCGACCACCGTGTAGGCCCAGTTGCTCGCGGCCGCGGCGTTGGCGTTGGTGAGGAAGAACTCGTCCACCCAGCGGACCGTGAGGCTCGAGCGCAGGCCGAACGGGGCCGCGTAGTCGAGCCCGGCGAACAGGCGGGTGGGGGGAGCTCCCGGCTCCAGGTTGCCGCTGTAACTGGTGCCGCGGAGCACGAACTCGGCGAACGTGAAGTCCTGCCGGGTGTAGGCGAGCCGCGCCCGGACCCGGGAGACCGGCTGCCAGTCGAGCGACAGCTCCACGCCGTTGCGCGCCGACTCCCCGGCGTTGTCGAAGAAGGTCTGCTCGTCCGCGCGCTGGAACGGCACGAGGGCGCCGAGCACTCGGGCGCGGTAGTAGGCGATGTCGTACTGCAGGCGGGCCGGCTCGATGAGGCCGCGGATGCCCACCTCGGCGCTCCGCAGCCGCTCCGGGTCGAGGAGCTGGTTGAAGCCTCCGGTGCCGTCCGGCGTGTTGGAGAGCTCGACCGTCGTGGGCGTCTCGTAGGCCGTCGCGAAGTTGCCGTACAGGTTGAGGTTGGACGCCGCGGCCAGCGTGACGCCCACCGACGGGCTGGCCGCGCCCATCGTCCGCTCGCCGGACTGGTCGCCGTCGTCCAGCTTCCGGTCCGTGGCGCGGAAGCGGTAGTAGTCGTAGCGGACGCCGGCGGTCAGCGTCACGCGCGGATGCGGCGCCACGCTCACCTGGGCGAACGGACCGGCCGACAGCACTTCCTCTCGCTGGTCGACGCGAAGGTCGCCGCGGTGGTCGAGGCCCCCGACCACGAAGGGCGGACGGAACCCGAACTCCATCCGGTCGTCGTCCTGCGACGCTACGTCGACGCCGGTCGTCCAGGTAATCGTCGCATCGCCCATCTCGGCTGCGCCCAGGTACTCCGACCGCACTCCGACCGCCTCGCGGCCGAGGTCGATGACCCGCCCGACGCCCCCTGCGTCGAGCTTCCGCCGCGCGGCCCACCCGGTGGCCCGAACGGTCTGGGTGCCCGCGAAGCGATGCTCGAGCGTCACGCCGCCCTGCCCCTGCCGGGCCGCCTCGCCCCAGTTCTGGGCCGCTACGGTCGCCCCCGCGAACGGGCGGGCCTGGCGCGGGTTGGCGTTCACCAACTGCTCTGCCGGCAGGCGCGGGTCGCCCGCCTGGGCCGCGGTGAGGAAGCTGGGGCTCTCCGCGAACGGCGCGTCGTAGTGGTTGAAGATGCCCGAGATGTCGGTGTTCGACGAGATTGCCTGCCGGACCACGACGTTGGTCTGACCGATCTCGGCCGCGCTGTGCTGGCGCCAGCCGTCGGTGCGGAAGCGGCTGTAGCTCCCCATGAAGCGCGTGCCGCTGTTGTTGTGGCCGTCGACGCGCATCTGGTGCCGCTGGTAGCCGTAGCTGCCGAACTGCGTGCTGGGGCTGACCGTGAGGCGCCGGGTCTGGTCGATCTCGGTGAAGAGGCTGATGACCCCGCCGGCGGAGTTGCCGTAGAGCACGGAGCTCGGGCCGCGGATCACCTCGATGCGCCGCACGGATCCGAGATCGACGTTGCCCGGCTCGGTCGTGCCGTCGGCCGTGGTGATCGGGATGCCGTCCTGGATGATCGCGAGGCCGCGCAGGCCGAAGCGCGGCTGCGGGGCGCGGATGCTGAGGCCGATGCCGCCCGACAGCCCGTAGTTGCGCCGGTTCTGGACGAGCAGGCCCGGAATGCCGCGCAGCACCTCGTCCAGCGACGACTTGCGTTCCGTGAAGTCGATCTCGTCGCCACCGACGACGGCCACCGCGTTGGGAACGGTGGAGAGGACCCGATCGGACCGCGTGACGGTCACCGTCTCGGCGAGCGGCGCGATGGTCAGCGTCAGGTCGGCCCGCGCGCCGGCCGCCCCCACCTCGACCGTCGCCGCCTGCCCCTGGAACCCGGCGAGCGCCGCCTCGACCTCGTAGGCGCCGGGCGGCAACCCGGCGATGGCGTACCGTCCGGCGCCGTCGCTGACCGTCTCCCGCGGCAGGTCGCCGCCGGCGCTC
>JAPOWL010000224.1 GCA_026707615.1 Acidobacteriota bacterium
TACGACGTACGGTTCGAACTCCCGGGCGTCTCGACCGTCGTGCGCGAAGCCGTGGAGGTGCTCGCCGGGGTGAGCGTGCCGATCAACGCTCGGATGGCGGTCGGCGCGCTGCAGGAGACCATCACCGTTTCCGGCGCAACGCCCGTGGTCGACATTCAGCAGGCGACCCAGCACTCGGTGATCGACCGCGAGACGATCCAGGCGTCGCCGACCAACCGCACCACCCACACCGTGGGGATGATCCTGCCCGGGCTGAAAATGACCGGATCGATGCTGGGTGGCGCCGGCACCACCGTGCTGCAGCGCTACATGACCACGCGCGGAAAGAGCCAGGCCCAGAACTCCTCCCAGGTGGACGGGATGGACACGGACATGATCACCGGGGGCGGGCACCTGCCGTACGACAACATCGGCATGGCCCAGGAGGTCTCCATCGAGACCAACCCGGTCTCCGCGGAAACCGCGGGCAGCGGTATTCGCATCAACATGATTCCCCGCGACGGCGGCAATGCCTTCAGCGGCGACCTGTACTTCAGCGGGATGGACGGCGCCTGGCAGGCGAACAACATCACCGACGCGCTGCGTGCGCGGGATGCGACGACGCCGGATTCCACCGAGCACATGTTCGACCTCAACCCCGCGTTCGGCGGGCCGATAGCCCGCGACCGCCTCTGGTTCTATCTCTCCGGCCGGGTGAATCGAGCCAGGCTCGCCCCGGCTGGCGCGAGCTATTTCTCGCCGGATCCCGAGACGGGACAGCTCCTGCCCGATCCGAGCCGCCCGGGCTTCAACGATACGGCCACCGACAACGCCTCTTTCCGCCTGACCTGGCAGGCGAGCCGGAAGCACAAGCTCGCGAGCTACCGCGACCAGTTCTGGCGCTACCAGTCCCATTACCATGGCACGGCAGCCACCGACTGGGCCACGGCGCCGGTCGAGTACGCGCGAGGCACGCAGTACATCTGGCCCACCAAGTGGACCTACGCCGCGACCAGCCGGCTGCTCATCGAGGGCGGATTCCAGTACTGGAAGTACGACAATCGGCACTACAACCCCCAGCCGGGGACGCTCTTCGAGGAGCCGGCCGGCTACGGCGGACCGCCCGAGACGCAGACCGGACCGTGGTACGCGAACGCAGGGCAGTACCATCTCCCCGGCGGCTACGTGACGAAGGCGCACAACTTCGCCTACTGCTGCCGGCGCGGCCTCTTCCCCGCGTACGTTCTCCTCGGCAGCGCGTCCTACGTCACCGGCTCGCACAGCATCAAGGCGGGCATCACGGGCCGCACGGGCGTCGGGCAGAACACCCGGCAGCAGCACAACGGGTCGCTGCTGCAGTGGTACCTGGATGGCGAGCCCTTCCGCGTCCGCATCTCCCCCAACCCTTCCGACATCCGGGTGGAGGTGAATCGGGACATCGGAGCGTACGTGCAGGACCGGTGGACGATCGACAGATTGACGATCAGTGCCGGGGTGCGGGTGGAGCATTTCAAGGGCGGCGTAGGGGCGAGCTCGTCCTGGCGGGCCGGTTCGTGCCGGCACGCCATTCCCGGGAGTACGAGGTATTCAATTTCACCGATGTGCTGCCGCGCTTCGGTGTGGTGTACGACCTGCTGGGCAACGCGCGGACGGCGCTCAAGTTCAGCGCCGGCCGCTACGTGGCGAAGCTCGGGACGCTGGACCTGGAGCCCTACAGCGCGATGCGGATCGCGCACGAGGACCGCGGCTGGTTCGACCGGGACCTGGGCGGCCTCGACCTTCCGACCAACGGCGACGACATCGCCCAGGACAACGAGATCGTGGCGAGCTCCGACCCGCAGTTCGGCATCCGTGCCGCGCAGCGGGCCGATCCGGCGCTGCAGCGCGAAGACAGCTGGGACTTCTCGGCGGGCGTGCAGCACGAGCTTGCGCCGGGGATGTCGCTCACGGCGATGTGGTATCTCGTGCGCGAGGGGTCGTTGTGGGCGCTGCGCGACATGGGAGTGTCGCCGGACGACTATCGGCGTTTCGACATCGCCAACCCGCTGCACCCGAGCGAGAGCATACCGGTGTACGACCTGTTGCCGGGGACCGAGGTCGGCGACATCGTCACCGTGTCGTCGGCGGTCAATCAGCGGACCTACAATGGGGTCGAGCTCAGCACGCAGGCGCGCCTGGCGACGGGGGGGACGGTCGTGGCCGGGTGGTTCGTCGATCGGCAGCTGGTCGTCGACTGCGACACGCACGATCCGAACAACTTCCGCTTCTGCGACGAGACGGGCGGACTGTATGCGGACCACGGAGCGGTTGAGCCGATCCCGTTCCGCAACGAGTTCAAGTTGGCGTTGACGCACGGCCTGCCCGGCGGGCTCGAGGCCGCGTTCTCGTTCATCAGCTATCCCGGCGTGCAGAACGCGCCCCTCCCGGGCCAGACGCTGGGCGTGACCGACCTCCGCTGGCGGGATGCCGTGTTGCCGATCAGCGATACGCCGTGGGGTGAGCCCACGGTTCCCATTCGCGGCGCCCTGCTGCTGGCCCCGGGGCAAAGCTATCTCGAGCGTTGGAATCAGCTCGACATCAGCCTCAAGTGGCGCTTTCGGCTTGGCGAGGTCAGTGTGCTGCCGACGCTCGACGTCTACAACGTGAACAACTCGAGCGTGGTCATGGATGAAGTCGAGATCTATGGGTCGAGCCTCGGGCGGCCGCTCTCGATTCTCGGCGGAAGGCTGATGCGGCTCGGCGTGCTGCTGCGATTCTGAGCGGCTGGCCGGTTCTCACCCCGCCTCCCCAGCCTCCTCGGTCCGGGCAAGGCCCGGCATCCAGTCGGCCGGGGTGCAGGAATAGGGATCTTCGC
>JAPOWL010000296.1 GCA_026707615.1 Acidobacteriota bacterium
CCGACGTCCCCACGTAGACCAGGTTCAGCTCGGGGTCGAAGCTCGGCACCATCCAGGAGCCGACGTGGGCGCGCTCCTCGTAGGGCACGCCGCCCCAGGTTTCGTCGCCCGGCTCCCCGGGCGCGGGGATCAGCCGCCGGCGCCACAACTCCTCGCCGGTCGCCGCGTCGTGGGCCATGATGACGCACGCTTCCGGCCCGCGCATCGGCCGGCAGCTCCGTCCCGAGATCACCTTGCCGTTGGCCACGATCGGCCCCGCGGAGTGCCGCGCCGGCTCCTCCGTGTAGTCGAAGAGCTGCGTCTCCCAGACCAGCTCGCCGGTCACGGCGTCGACGGCGAAGAGGTAGTCGTCGTTCGCGGTGTCGATGATCAGGTTGTCCCAGATGGCGACGTTGCGGTTCACGCTGATCAGCCCGCCGAGGTAGTCGTTGACGTCGTCGGGGATGTCGCGCCGGTACTCCCAGCGCAGGTCTCCGGTCACGGCGTCCAGCGCCTGCACGACGTCGTTCGGGTTGGGCATGTAGAGCGTCCCGCCGTAGGCGAGCGGCGTCCCTTGCTGGGCGCCCGGCCCGAGGGCCCGCGTCCAGACCATCCGCAGGTCGGCGACGTTGTCCCGGTCGATCTGGTCGAGGGGGCTGTAGCCCCACCCGTCGAGCGTGCGCCGCCACATCAGCCAGTCGCCGTCGGCCGGGCTCTCGAGCATGGCGTCGGTAACGGGCACGAAGTCCGCCTCCGGGCCGTCCTGGGCGGCCACGGGGCCGGCGGCGGCGAGGGCGAGGGCGGCGAGCAGCGTCGTCACCGGGGCGAGGCGTGGAAGGTGAAGCTGTCGTTCCATGGTCGGCACTCCCGCTGTGTCTGGCGGCGCCCGGCTTCGCGGGCTCTGGCGGATTCTACCCGCGCGCGCCTTCGGCGATCGTCGGCCGCGCAACGGCTCGGCGGCGCGGTCGGCCGTGCTACGCTCCGGCCAAGGCTGGGCGGTGCCCCGCAAGCCTCCGCCGGCACGCGCCCGAAGGCCGCCCGCAGGCATGACGGCATGTGCGCCTCGCAGATGCGTACTCGAATGGTCGACAGCACCAGGGCGGTCGCCAGCGACGCGGCAGCCCGTGGAAGGAGCTTCCCAGTGACGCACAGGACCCTGCTCATCGGCGCGGTGGCGCTTGCCGTCGCCTCGGCAGCCGCGGGGATTTCGGCCCAGGACGAGGACCCCGACGTGCGGGTCGAGCGGCTGCTCGACCGGCCGATCATCACGCCGGACCTCCACCCGAGCATCGGCGTGAACATCCAGGGGCCCTCGCTCATCCGGGTCCCGGACTGGATGGAGGACGCGCTCGGGGCGTACTACCTGTACTTCGCCGACCACAAGGGGCACTACATCCGGCTCGCCTATGCCGACGACCTGCTCGGACCGTGGACCGTCCATCCGCCCGGCAGCCTGCAGATCGCGGACTCGCACTTCCTGACCGAGCCGCCGGAGGTGGCGCCGGACGTGGCGGCGCGGCTGCGGGCGTCGCAGGAGCGGCGTGGCGTGCCGATGTCGCACGACGGGCTGTTCGAGGCGACGACGCCGCACATCGCCTCGCCCGACGTCCACGTCGACGATGCCAACCGGCGCATCGTCATGTACTTCCACGGCCTGGACGGCGTCAGCACGCAGGTGACGCGCGTGGCGACGTCGACCGACGGCATCCGCTTCGAGGCGCGCCCCGAGCGGCTGGGCCGGTCCTACCTGCGGGCGTTCGGGCACGACGGCTACACCTACGCGATGTCGATGCCGGGGCAGTTCTACCGCTCCCGCGACCCGCTGGGCGGCTTCGAGGAAGGGCCGCTGCTGTTCAACCCCGACATGCGCCACGCGGCGCTCCTCAAGCGCGGCGACAGCCTGCTCGTGTTCTGGACGGAGGTCGGCGAGGCGCCGGAGCGCATCAAGCTCAGCCGCATCGACCTCGCCGGCGACTGGATGACTTGGGCGGAGACGCCGGGCGTCGAGGTGCTGCGACCGGAGTTCGACTGGGAAGGCGCCGACGCGCCGCTCAAGCCATCGGTCCGCAGCACCGCCTACGGCCACGTCAATCAGCTTCGCGACCCGGCCGTCTTCGAAGACGCGGCCAGCGGCCGCATCTTCCTCCTCTACGCGGTCGCCGGCGAGAGCGGGATCGCGATCGCAGAGATCCACCTCGAGGGGTGACGCGCGGAATCGCGATCAGGCCGTCGAGACCGGGCGGCGGCGCCGGCGCGGCCGCTTGCCGGCCGGACCGGCCGTCTGGCCGGTGTCGCGCTGCGGGGCCGCCTTGCGCCCCGAGCCCGCGCTCCGCCCCGGACCTGCCTTCCGCCCCGAGCCCGCGCTCCTCCCGGGACCTGCCTTGCGCCCCGGCCCTCGGTGGCGTGCCTGCCCCGCGCTGCGCTCCGGGACGGGACCGGCCGCCTGGCCGGCACTGCGCCCCGGACCCGCGTCGCGCTCCGGGCCTGCCTTGCGGGTCCGTCCGGCGCTATGCCCCCGGCCTTCCTTGCGCGCCTGCCTCGCCTTGCGCGCCTCGCCGGCCCCGCCCTGCCCGCGGCCGGCTCCGTCCGGGGGCCGGGTCGGCCGCCGGCTGGATGGCGTGTCGGCGTCGAGCGACGCGGCGAATCCGGGGACCGTCTCGCGCGGGATGGATGCCCCGACGAGCCGTTCGATGGCAGACAGCTGCGGTCGCTCCGCGGGCGTCACCAGGGTGACGGCATGCCCGCTCGAGCCGGCCCGCGCGGTGCGGCCGATGCGATGCACGTAGTCTTCGGGCACGTACGGGACGTCGAAGTTGATCACGTGGCTGATGCCGTGCACGTCGATGCCGCGCGCGGCGACGTCGGTCGCGATGAGCGTATCGATCCGGCCGGCGCGGAAGCCGGCGAGCGCCCGCGTGCGGGCGCTCTGGCTCTTGCTGCCGTGCACGGCGGCGACCTGTCGGCCGGACCTCTCCAGGCGCCGAGCCAGGCGATTCGCGCGGGCCCGGGTGCGGGTGAAGATGAGGGCCTGCTGCACGTCGGGGCGCTCGAGCAGCGCGGCCAGCAGGTCCTTCTTGCTGCCCTCGGCAACCGGGTGCACGACCTGCTTCACGGCATCGACCGGCGTCGCCCGGCGGGCGACCTCGACCACGGTCGGGCTCCCGGTCGTCCGGCGGATGAGCTCCTCGATCTCGTCCGGCATCGTGGCGGAGAAGAACAGGCTCTGCCGCGCCGCCGGCAGCGCGGCCAGGATGCGCCGCATGTCCGGCAGGAAGCCCATGTCGAGCATGCGGTCCGCTTCGTCGAGGACGACGATCTCGACGCCGTCGAGCTCAACGTGCCGTCGGCCGAGATGGTCGAGCAGCCGTCCGGGCGTGGCGACCAGCAGATCCAGGCCCGCGCGCAGACGCCGCCTCTGCGGCTCCATGCCGACCCCCCCGTAGATCACCGTGCTGCGCAAGTGGAGGTGCCGGCCGTACCGCAGGGTGGCCTCGCCAATCTGCGCGGCGAGCTCGCGCGTCGGCGTGACGACCAGCGCGCGGGGGCGGCGCGACGGCCGGCCGCCGGCCAGGCGCTGCAGGATCGGCAGCAGAAAGGCGGCCGTCTTCCCGGTCCCGGTCTGCGCGCACGCAATCAGATCCTGCCCGTCGAGCGCGGCGGGAACGACGCGCGTCTGGATGGGTGTGGGAGTGACGTAGCCCGCGCCGTCGACGGCGCGCAGGAGCTCCGGGCGCAGGCCCAGCTCTTCGAACTTCATGGTGGTGCGTACTCCGACCTCCGCACTCACCCGGGCGCGGAGCATTGCCTTTCCTTGCTCGCCCGGCGACCGGGCCAGCGTTCTCGGCGCAGAATCTGGAGAAGGGAAGGCCGGAGGTGGGTAACCAGCGACACCCGCCACTCTGAGCGGGCTTCCGGGTGGAGGAGGCCTGCTCGCGATTCAGGAAGCGAAGGCCGATCGTAGCACGACTCCCATCCACGACGGTCGTCGTGCTCCTCGTCGGCCGTGCAGGACCGCTCTATCTCCCTGCCGTGCGCCTTTGCCGGCGATACGGCATCGGCATTGCACCGGGGAGACGGCATCGCCATTGCAGTGCATCTGGACGGCTGACAGAAGTGCATCCGGACGGGTAATCTCCAGGGGGGAGCGCAATGGTCGAGATCCTGGGATTCGTCGGTGTCATGGTCACCATCCTCGCGGTCGGCGTCGCCGGCGTCCGGCATATCGATGCCCGCCTGAATACGCTCGACACTCGACTGCTGCGGCTCGACACCGCGGTCGGAGACCTCCGGGAGCGCATGGCTCGGCTCGAGCGCGCGATGGAGGGCTTCATGGCCGGCTTCCGGCGCCGATGGCACGGAGCGGACGGCCCCGGGACGGACTGACGCCTCGGCTTACCGGGTCCGTCCCGCCCTACATCCAGACCTGGTCGTCGTCGAGGTCGGCGTCGGCCCGCTCGGCGTCGATGCGCAGCGCGACGTCGCCCGCCACCGTGACGCGCCCGGCGTACGGCTCGTAGCCGGCCTTCCGCGTCGACACGTCGTGCTCCCCCGCCGGGACGTCGAGCAGGGCGCATCCGGCCGCGTCGCTCCTGGCGCGGTACAAGCCGATCCGGACCTCCGCGCCTTCGATCGGCCCTCCTCTCTCCCGGTCGCGCACCGTGACCGTCACGCAATGATCACCGGCCTTCGCGGTCCGAAAGCTGAACGCCGTCCATGCCGCGGCATGCCCGCCCCCACCTACCTCCACGTACGCTGCCAAAGCGCTTGCGTGGTCGCTGGTGCCGCCCGCGCACGAAGAAGCCCCACCGGGGAAACCCGCCGTCCACCGGTGCACCCCCTCTCGCCTCGGGGCCTCCAACTTCACATCCGCCCCGTATAGTGCCTCCGTCCCCTTCTCCGGTGTCTCCCCCAACCGACTCCGCCCAATCTCCTTCCCTTCCTCGTCCCTAACAACCACGTCCTGCCCACTCAAACGACACCCCGTCGTGCACCTCACGCCTACCCTTGCCCTGAATCGTCTGTTCACCACGAGCGGCGATTCCACGTCCCACACAGCTACACTAGTGCGGTGTTCCGTAGCGCCCGCAACGCCGCTTGCGGGCTCCTCGGACCCCTCCCTTGAGGGTGAACCTCGACCCCCAAATGCCCGCGACCCGCCCCCGCTCTTCCTTGCCTCCCGACTACGCGCTTCTCCGGTCATGTGCGCTCACCTTCCGCGCTCTACCGCCGGCTTCCATGCGTCACGCTCGCCCCGTATACCGCACCGCCGATCACAAAGGACTCCTGACCCCTGCCCTCGGTTCAGCGCAATGTACATAGACTCAGTCGTCCGCGCAGCGACTCCGACCCGGGGCTCCGCAGCCTTTCGCAGACGAAAAGGCACCTTTGCCTGCCCAGCTGGTTGTGGTTTCACGCCATCCCACCACCTGGAAACCAGTAACTGAGGCCGCGCGTCTTCGTAAGGTTCCGCGGGCATCATATCTGCCGGTATTCGACGGCGACCCGCCCCGAACGGCACCGCGTAGCCGTCGACCGTCTGCAGCTTCCGCTGTGCCGTGCCAGTCTCGTACCACGTCGCCTCCCAAGTCTCTGGCTCCTGCTCTTCTTCCCAGAAGGGAAGCCCACCCAGTCGCACGTGGCTCCGCTCGACCCTTATCACTGCCCACGAATCCAGCTCTTGAACCAGTAGCAGCCGCCACGCAGCGATCCGCCGTTGCACCTTGAATCGGCCCGCCAGCGATGGTATCAACTCAACAGGGCACTCGAATTCACGGCCACCCTCGTCCTCGCCCCCGCTCGCCCTCCGCGCCACGTGCTCCCGCACCAACTGTTTCACGTCGTGGACCGGCATCAAAAAGGCCCCCGCGAAGTAGTCACACAACATCTCGATGGTTTCGTCGCGAACGCCAACTGTTCCCGACGGCCCCGGAATCGAACGCCCCGCCGCCTCACTAATCCACAGCGTGTGCCCAATCTCGTGCGCAATCGAGAATCGCTGCACTTCCTGCGACATTACCCTATTGAACCTAATCGCATACCGCGTTCCGTCCGCTTTGAGTTCCGCTCGCGCCGTCATTGAATCCGGCCTGACCGAATCTACCCTGCAAGCATCCCGAACTCGTCGGTTCACTTGCACCGCGCCTTCCCGCGTCCGCCCCAGATTCGCGAGCGTCGCTGCACGCTCTTCGATCCACTTAAGCAGGTCTCTTCCACCGACCCTGGAAGCCAGCCCGCGCATCACCGGCGACCCGTCGGCTCCGAATACGCGTCGCTTCACACACGTCTCCAGATCTACTCCGAGCCGAAGTGCTGTCTCACACTGGCCTGCAGTCGTCGCTTGAACGTTCGAGCGTCTCTCGCCGTCGCCATCATGTCGTCGACCACTTGCTCGCGTTGTGTGTGGTACGCCTTCGTGGTCCCGGCCTCGATCTTCCGCTCCTGGCGTTGGAGTGTGTTGTCGACGAGATTCCGATAGTACTCCCTCCTCTTCGTGTCGAGCTGGTCGGAGGCCGTCACCAGCTGCAAGTCACACGCCTTTCTCACCAAGTTCCTTTGCTCATCGGTAAGAGCCGGGCTGACAAAAACCCAGACGCCCCACAGCCGCTGGTGGGCGTCGATTATCTCCGTCAGGCGCGGTCCTATGATCGGATCGTCGATCTTACCGAACTCGATCTCCTTGCCCTTCCACTGGACGTTCATGCGTGCAACCTTCAAGTTCATCTTCTCAGGCGGACAGTAGATGAGAACGTCCCCCTTCTTCGCCCCGACCTCATCAGCCACCCGATCTTCGAATTCGCTCCGAGACTTCGGATGGCCGAGCATATCCGTTGCCTCTCGCAGCACTGACCGACCATGGTCTTGGTCCTGTGTCCCGTCGAATTCGCCCATTTGGTACTTATGCAGTTGCTTGTGTAAACGCCGCTCCCAGAGGCCCCGTCCAAGCGACTTCGCGACTGTCGCGTCCGACGCGCTAAGGTGTTGGAGAAGTGAGTCGTCCGTGTGGTCGTAGAGTTGACTCTCGTCGAGTTCCCCGGCTGTGATGCTCTCGTAAACCGCGCGGCCGACCATCGCACTGCCGGCGATCTTGGCGTGGTGAAAGTAGACCCTCTCGGCGATGAGATATCGCGTCTCGAGTAACCGACAAAGATCGGTAAGCGTGTCGCGGCGCGGCACTCCCGTGCCGTGCTTCGCTAGGCGAATGAACACGCGCTTCTGATTGCCGTGACGATGCAAGTATAGGAAGTTCAAGAAGCGGTACTCAAGAGGCACGCCGAGGTTGCAGAAGAGATTGTCCCGCGCAAGGTAGTCAAGAAGGTCGGCGCAAACAGTGTTGCTGACGATGTCGTGAATAAACTCGTTCCCGCGGAGGGAGGACTGTTTATCCCAGCTGTAGACTTGCCGGAAGGACTCCAGCGCAGCGTCACCCAGCGACTTCCTGATAATGGATCCAATCTGACTATCCGGGCCAAAGAAGCGCTCCAGACGGTCTTGGTTCTCGTCGTGCCGTGTCAGTATTTGGAGTTCGTCTTCGAGAGTGTGGCCATACGGAACGTGGGGAACGTCGTGTAGCAAAGCGTATAGTCTTACTAGCACTTCTTGTTTCGGTGTGATCGTGCGCTCGTCTTCAACGTTGTGGCGGTTCGTGCGTATCGAGTCCAGCATCCTGGCCGCCATGGCCAGCGTACCGAGGGCGTGGTCGAAGCGGGTGTGCAGCGACGTGGGGTAGACGAAGGTCGCCGTGCCCAGTTGTCGTACTCGTCGAAGCCGCTGAAAGTCGGGAGTGTCGAGCAAGTCCATCTCAAGCGCGGTGAGTAGCACGTCACCTGCCGCTGCTATGCGAATCGTCTTGGTGGGCTTGAGCAGTTCGTTGGCGGCCGAACCGTCGTCTTCATCGGTCCACAGCTGAGCTTGTTCCGGCAAAGCGCGCGTCATGGTGCAAGTGTCTCCTAACCGGAATCTTGCGACTCGCAAGACCGGGCTGGAAAGGGTGAGCGTGATACGGCTGCCAGAGACCCCATCAGACCGCCGAAAGGCGGTGCCGTCGCAACGAGTCTGGACGTGTGTCGCGCGCGGCGCGACGCACGTCGAGAGCCGGCGGGAGCGTCCAGAGTTGCGAACAGGTGCTTCATGTCAGCCCGCCGTTCAGCGCGGCGTCGCGGCCCGCGATGCGGCCGAAGACGAGACAGCGGCCGAGGCCGTGCTGCGCGAAGCCGCCCTGCGACTCGCCGGCGCAGTAGAGGCCGGGGATGACCTGCCCGCGCGTGTCGACGACCTGCGCCTTCGTGTTGGTCCGCAGGCCGGTGAGCGAGTCGTGCAGGATCGGCGTCGACCACGCCGCGTAGAACGGCGGGCGCTGGATCTTGTAGCGCGGCGTCGGCTTGCCGAAGTCCTCGTCCTCGCCGAGATCGACGAACGTGTTGTAGCGCGCGACCGTCTCCTCGAGCGCGGCCGGCGGGATCGGCTTCGTCTGGTACGGGTTCGTGATGGCCGCGGCGAGCTCGGCGAGCGTGTCCGCCTGGAAGAACCAGCCGTCGAGGTCGACGTTGGGCGGCCGCGGATCCCACTCCTCGCGCTCCACGGCGTCCTGATCGAAGATGGCCCAGATCGGCCCTCCCCCGTTCAGCTTGCTCTCGTCGCCGTTCCAGGCCATGGCCGCCGCGAAGAAGTCGTAGCGCGCGTCGACCTCGTTCCAGAAGCGCCGGCCGGTCTGGTTGACGAGGATGACGTCGTGCCAGTCGGCGACGGTCAGGCCGGACGCGCGGGCGAGGTCGAAGATGCGGGCGTCCGGTTGCCAGATCAGGCTGTTGTAGCCCCACTGGCATCCGATGTGGCGCGTCTTCGAGATGGCGATGCCTTCCTCGACGGTCTGGTTGGCGGTGCCCCAGAGCGAAGCGCCGACGGCCATCGCGGCCAGCTCGCCGTCCCCGCTCTGCCGCGACCACGGCTCCCCCGCCACCTGGTACTCCTCCGTCAGCCGCGGATCGAAGGTGCGGCGCAGGGTGACGTTGCTCGTGCTGCCGCCGGTGGCGACCAGGACGCCCTTGCTCGCCGCGATGTTCACGGTGCGGCCGTCGTGGGTGGCGGTGATGCCGAGCACCCGCCCCGCGGACGGGCTCTCGCGGACGATGCTGGTCATCTTGTGGCGCAGCAGCACCTCGGCGCCCTTGGCCCGCGCGCTCTTCTCCAGCGCCCGGACGAGCCCGGAGCCCACGCGGGTCGGGTGGTGGGTCACGCGCTCGGCGGCCACCGGCCACTGCACGGTGCGCTGCTGCCGGCGCACGCGCGACGCCTGCGTCGGACCGGTCAGGTGGTCCTGGAACTCGACGCCGTTCTCGATCAGGAACTCGTACGTCGGCGCGTTCTCGTCCGCGAAGGCGCGCACGAGGTCGCGGTCGCTGTAGCGGCTCTGCATGTGGTCGTGGCGGATCCAGTCGATGAAGACCTGGTCGGCGGTGTCCTCGACCCCGTGCTTGCGCTGGTTGCTGGTACCGCCCCCGAGGTGGACCTGTCCTCCGGAGCACATGCCGTGCCCGCCGATGTCGACGTTCTCCTCGATCATGATCACGGACGCGCCGTGATCGAGGGCGGAGACCGCTGCCGCGAGGCCCGCGGTGCCGGCGCCGATGGTCACGAAGTCCGCCCGGAGGTCCCAGAAGTCCTGGGCCCGAACCTCGCCGGACGGCGCTCCCACGCCGGCCAGCGCGGTGGCGCCGACCCCCGCGGTGGCGCCCTGCTTGAGGAACCGACGCCGGCTGATGCTCGCCTTCGTGCGTGTCGACTCGCCCATCTGGCGTCCTCCTGGTGGTGCCGCCCCGGCTTCCCCGATCATGCGCCGGCTTCCGCTCGACTCTAGCGGCGCAACCGGACCGGCGCAAGCTGTTCGCATCGGCCACCGCGGCCCTGACGAGACGGAACGTCGCCAGCGAACGTCGGGCTACAGCACGACGGTGTCGAGCCCGGCGATGAACCGGATACCCGGCACGTCGAGCCGGGCCAGCCCAGCATCGTTGGTCACGAACAGGTCGACCCCGGAGGACGCAGCACACGCAAGGTGGATGGAGTCGGCTGGCTTCGTTCGATGCCTTGCCCGGATATCGGCGTATCGCTCCGCGGCGGCACCGTCGAACGGCAACAACTCCACATCGGGTGGCCGCATCGTCGTTCGGATCGCCTCGGCGAGGTGCCGGTCGTCGCGCTGCCGCGCGCCTACCAGCACCTCCCCCAGGCCGAACGCGCTCGAACAGAGCTGGTCTCCCCGCGACTGCATGCGCGACAGGATCCGCTTGATCTCACCGCCGTAGTCGGGATGGTCTTCAATCCAGTAGATGAAGAGCATCGTGTCCCAGTAGATCCGCGACGTCACTCCGAACTCCCACCCCTATCGCGGGCTCCAGCGCTGCGATCGGCTTCGTCGAAGGACTCTCGTTCCCGCCGCAGCCACCGCTCACCGCCTCCGAGCGCTGCGAACGTCGCCTTGCCCGCCCCGCGGAGCTTCCAGATTGCGTTTCTCGCCGGCCGGTCTCCGGGCACGGAAACCGGCGGTATCCGGAAGGTGAACGTCGTCGTCGTGCTCCGCTTAGAGGGCGGTCCGTCCACCCGGAGCAGGTCCAGACTGTGCTCCTTGCGGAACTTTGCCGCGCGCAGGGCAGAACAAACGGCCGCGGCACGGTCGCCGGGCAGATTCAGGTCGCGAAGGACGTCTCTGGCGACGATGGCGACCGTCTCGTCGCCGCGCCTGCGCGCCGGGGCGACGTAGGTCTCCGCAGCGTGCGAACGAATGTCATCGGCTTTGAACATGAATCTCCCCTCTCAAGACTGCCCCGGGGCGGGGCCAAGGTCACTAAATTCATACTATTCATTTTATTCATCAGTCGTCAAGCCCGCGCCCTTGCCAGGCGTCGCGGCCTGCCCGCCTTCGTGCCCGCCCTCCGACTTGACGGCATCCGCCGCCGCGCCTACGCTGCGGGAACCGACGAGGAACCGGCGCCCGCCCGAGGGCGACTCATCGCGGTCAGGTCGTTCCCTGCACCGCGGAGGTGGGCGGAGGAGGCAGGATGTCCAAGACGTCACGCGTCACTCGGAGAGCCTGTGTCGTCGGCCTGCTAGGCGCCTCCGCCCTGATGGGCGTCTCCGCGGGCGCGGCCGCCCCTGGCGAACCAGCAGCGTTCGCGCAAGCAGCTACTGCAGCCACCCCGGACGCGTCCGACGCGCGCGCCTTTCTCGGCGCCCACTGCCTGGCCTGCCACAACGAGCGGCTGCGGACGGCGGGCCTCGTCCTCGAAGGCCGCGACGTCGGTCACGTCGCCGGCGACGCCGAGACCTGGGAGAAGGTGGCGCGCAAGCTGCGGAGCGGCGCCATGCCCCCGCCCGAGCGCCGGCGCCCCGAACCGGCAGCGCTCGACGCGTTCGTCGGGTGGCTGGAGGGCGAGCTCGACCGCGAGGCCGCGGCGCACCCGAGGCCCGGCCGCATCGCCGACCACCGCCTGAACCGGTTCGAGTACGGCAACGCGGTGCGCGACCTCCTGGACCTCGAGATCGACGCGGCGGCGCTGCTCCCGGCCGACGAGTCGGACCACGGCTTCGACAACATCGCCGACGTGCTGTCGATGTCGCCGACGCTCCTCGGCCGCTACCTGTTCGCGGCGCGGCGCATCAGCCAGCTCGCGGTCGGCGACCCGACCGTCGGGCCGGCGGTCGAGACGTTCGACCTCTCGCGCGGGCTGCGGCAGGACGAGCGCATGAGCGAGGACCTGCCCTACGGCACGCGCGGCGGGGCGCTCATCCGCCACTACTTCCCGCTCGACGGCGACTACGTGGTGAAGATCCGGCTCGGCCGCAACTTCACCAACTCGCGCATCCGCGCCATCGACACGCGCGAGGAGATCGACGTCCTGCTCGACGGCGCGATCGTCTCGCGGTTCACGATCGGCGGCGAGTGCGTCGACTCCGACGAACCGCACTGCGCCCGCTCCGGCATCTACCGCACGGCGCCCTACCACCTGACGGCCGACGACGCCCTCGAGCTGCGGTTCACGGCGTCGGCCGGGATGCACGACCTCGGCGTGGCCTTCGTCCGCAAGAGCGTGCTGACGGAGGGGATGGCGCCGACGCTCCTGCCGCCGCGCCACACCAGCTCCACCTACGAGGCGCCGCGGATGGACGTCGACACCATCCGGCTGGAGGGGCCGTTCGACCCGACGGGCCCCGGCGACACGCCCAGCCGGCGCCGCATCTTCGTCTGCCGTCCCGCCGGCGCCGCGGACGAGGAGCCGTGCGCGAGGCGGATCCTGGAGGCGCTCGCCCGGCGGGCCTACCGGCGGCCGGCGAGCGACGGCGACATCGAGACGCTGCTCGGCTTCTACCGCGCCGGCCGCCGGGAGGGCGACTTCGAGCGCGGCATCCAGGAGGCGCTGGCGCGGCTGCTGGTGTCGCCGCGGTTCCTGTTCCGCATCGAGCGCGACGCGGAGGGCATCGCCGCGGGCGGCGCCTACCCGATCGGCGACCTCGACCTCGCCTCGCGCCTGTCGTTCTTCCTCTGGAGCAGCATCCCGGACGACGCCCTGCTCGACGCGGCCGCCGCCGGGACGCTCCGGGATCCGGACGTCCTCGAGGCGCAGGTCCGCCGCATGCTCGCGGATCCGCGCGCCGCGGCCCTGGCCCGCAACTTCGGCGGCCAGTGGCTGCACATCCGCAACCTGCGGGCGGTCGACCCGGACGCGAGCGCCTACCCCGATTTCGACGACAACCTGCGGGAGGCGTTCGAGCGCGAGACGGAGCTCTTCCTCGAGAGCCAGATGCGCGACGACCGGCCGCTCGAGGAGCTGCTTACCGCGCGCTACACCTTCCTGAACGAGCGTCTGGCACGCTTCTACGGCGTCCCCCACGTCTACGGCGCGCACTTCCGCCGCGTGCCGATGCCCGATCCCAACCGCGCCGGCCTGCTGGGGCACGGGAGCATCCTGACCGTCACGTCGTACTCGACGCGCACGTCGCCGGTGGTGCGGGGCAAGTACCTGCTGGACAACATCCTCGGCGCGCCCCCGCCCCCGCCGCCGCCGAACGTGCCGGCGCTCGAGGAGGCCGCGGGCGGCGAGGAACCGGCCTCGATGCGCGAGCTGATGGCGGCGCACCGGCGGAACGCGGCCTGCGCGACCTGCCACCGGCGAATGGACCCGCTGGGCTTCGCCCTCGAGAACTTCGACGGCATCGGGCGCTGGCGCACGATGGACGGGACGACGCCCATCGACGCGTCGGGCGCCCTGCCGGACGGGACGGCGTTCGACGGCCCGGCGGAGTTCCGGGCGGCGCTGGTCGAGCGCCGGGCGGAGTTCGTCCGCACCTTCACGGAGAAGCTGCTGACCTACGCCCTCGGCCGGCCCGTCGGCCACCACGACATGCCGGACGTCCGCGCCATCCTGCGCGCGGCGGAGCCGGGCGGCTACCGCTGGTCGTCGCTGATTCTCGGCATCGTCGAGAGCGCGCCGTTCCGGATGCGGGCGGCGCGCGCAGGCACCGCCGGCGCGGAAGAGGAGCGTCGGGTTCAGTGAGGCGTTGCGCTGCACCGGCCGCGGCGGTAGCGCCGCCGAATCCGTCGCAGGCTCGGTGTTCGGCCCGGCCCCACCGCCCCGGGAGCTTGCGCCGGCGAGCTGCACCGCGTTGCTTTTCACGGCGCAAGCTCCTAGGATGGGGCGGGGTCGCCGAAGCATGGTGGATGCCCGTCCCGTGATCGAGCGAGGAGCCGCGCGCGGGTTTCACCCCGCGAGCGGCTCGTTGTGCGTACGGCCGCGGATCTTCGCCCTTCGACCGAGGAGTCTCCGATGGTGATCACGAAGAAGTTCCTCTCGCGGCGGACGGTGCTGCGGGGCCTCGGGGCCAGCATCGCGCTCCCCCTGCTCGACGGCATGGTGCCGGCGTTCGCGGCCATCCGGAACACGGCCGCGCGCCCCGTGAAGCGGCTCGGCGCGGTGTACATCCCGAACGGGATGAGCATGGCGCGCTGGCGCCCGGCGACGGAGGGAGCTTTCGAGCTCACCCCCGTCCTCTCGCCCCTGACCCCGGTCCAGGACCGCGTGCTGGTCCTGAGCGGAATGGCCAACCGCGAGGCCAAGCAGCGGCTGGACGAGGGCGACGGCGATCACTCGCGCTGTCAGGCGGCCTACCTGACCGGGGCGCACGCGGTGAAGGCTTCGGGCACGAACTCCACGCTCGAGGTCGGCGTGTCGATGGACCAGCTCGCCGCGCACGAGCTCCGCGAGGACACGCAGCTCGCGTCGCTGGAGCTCTCGCTGGAGGCCAACGAGCTGGTCGGGCAGTGCGAGGACGGCTACGGCTGCGCCTACAGCGCGACCATCGCGTGGCGCGACGCCAACACGCCGCTCCCCATGCAGACCAATCCGCGGGCGGTCTTCGAGCACCTGTTCGGGGCGGTCGGGAGCACCGGCCGCGAGGCGCGGCTCCGGGCGCTCGCGGCCGACAAGAGCATCCTGGACTCCGTGAACCACGAGATCGTGGACCTGCAGCGGCAGCTCGGCCGCGGCGACCGCTCCAAGCTGGCCGGCTATCTCGACTCCGTGCGCGACATCGAGCGGCGCATCCAGATCGCCGAATCGCAGAGCGACCGCGGGCTGCCGGAGGTGGCGCAGCCGGCCGGGATTCCCGGCGACTTCGAGGAATACGCCAGCCTGATGTTCGACCTGATGCTGGTCGCCTACCAGGCCGACCTGACGCGCGTCTGCACGTTCCTGGTCGGCCGCGAGAAGAGCGTGCGCACCTACCCCGAGATCGGCGTCGCGGAGCCGCACCATCCGGTCTCGCACCACCGGCAGCGGGAGGAGCAGCTCGTCAAGCTGGCCAGGATCAACACGTTCCACATGCAGATCTTCGGCCGCTTCCTCGAGAAGCTGGCCGCGACCGCCGACGGCGACGGCTCGCTGCTCGATCAGTCGATGGTCGTCTACGGCGCGGGCATGGGCAACAGCAACGCCCACGACCCGCTGGACCTGCCGATCGTGGTGGCGGGCGGGGGCGCCGGGACGCTTCGCGGCGGGCGTCACGTGCGGCTGCCGGAGGGCACGCCGCTGGCGAACATGCACCTGACGCTGCTGGAGAAGATGGGCGTGCCGGCCGAGCGGCTCGGCGACGCCACCGGCAAGCTGCCGTTCCTGACCGGCGTGTAGGAGTCTGCGCCGCGGCAAGGGCGGCGCGACAGTCTCGCGCGCGGACTCCCGACGCGACCGCAGGGTCGCGCGTTCGCGCGGGACTGCACGGGACGACGAGGCGAGAGCCGGACCCGGAAGGACCAGACGATGCGCAAGACCACTCGAATCGTCGCCGGCGCGGCCATCCTGGTGCTGGCTGCCGCGAGCATCGCGGTCGCCGCCGGCCCCGACCTGCGAGTCGTGCAGGCCGCCCGCGCCGGCGACGTGGCCGCGGTGCGGGCGCTCCTGGCCGAGGGCGCCCCGGTCGACGCCAGCCCCGCGGGCGGCGTCACCGCGCTCCACTGGGCCGCCCAGCGGGACGCCCTCGAGCTGGCCGAGACCCTGATCTCCGCCGGGGCGGACGTCGACGCGGCGGACCAGTACTCCATCACGCCGCTCGTGCTCGCCTGCACGAACGCCAACGCGCGGCTGGTGACGCGCCTGCTCGAGGCCGGTGCGGACCCGCGCGCCGCGCAGGCGACCGGCGAGACGCCGCTGATGACCTGCGCGCGGAGCGGCGTCGTCGCGGCGGTCATACCGCTGCTCGCCACGGGCGCCGACGTGAACGGCGCGGAGCGCTTCCACGGCCAGACCGCGCTGATGTGGGCCGCGTGGGAGGGGCACGACGCGGTGGTCCGGACGCTGCTCGCGCACGGCGCCGAGGTGGACGCGCGAACGACGACCGGGTACACGGCGTTGCTGATGGCGGCCCGCGAGGGCTACGCCGACGTCACCGGGACGCTGCTCGCAGCAGGGGCGGACGTCAACGCCGCCGCGCACGACGGCACCACCGCGCTGCTCGTGGCGGTCATCCGCCGGCATCTCGACTACGCCGAGCTCCTCCTCGAGCATGGCGCGGACCCGAACCTGGGCCCCGGCTTCACGCCGCTCCACTGGGCGTCCGGCAAGTGGGACACGGAGCTCAACGACCTGTCGAACGGCGTCGCGGAAGGCAACCAGTGGAGCCCGTTCGGCGGCCTCCACGAGCCCGACCGGCTGCGCATGGTGCGGCTGCTCCTCGCCCACGACGCGGACCCCGACCGGCAGACGGCGCGCACCCCCGGCTTCGGCATCCAGGTGAAGGGCCACCTCGGGAACATGCGGGGGGCGACGGCGTTCCTCATCGCGGCCAAGGCGAACGACCTGGCCGTCATGCGCGAGCTGCTCGACGCCGGCGCGGATCCGTTCATCCCGACCTTCGCCGGCACGACGCCGCTCATGGCGGCGGCCGGCGTCGAGCACGAGCCGGGCATCACCCGCTCGACGGAGGCGGAGGCGCTCCGGGCGGTGACGCTGCTCGTCGAGCTCGGGGCCGACGTCAACGCCGCCAACGAGGCCGGCGACACCGCCCTGCACGGGGCGGCCTGGCGGGAACGCGCCGACTCGATCGTGCAGTTCCTCGTCGACCGGGGCGCCGCGATCGACGCGAAGAACTACCGCAACTGGACGCCCCTCGTCATCGCGGAGGGCATCCACACCGGCGGGAACTTCATCAGGTCGGACACGACGGCGGCGCTGCTGCGCAGCCTGGGGGCCGCCCCGAGCCCGCCGGACATCGTGCGGGAGCCGGCCGTCACTCCCTGACCAGGGGCCGCGCTCGCGGCGCGCGCAATCGGGGAGCACCGCGCCCATTGCGAAGCCCGTTCCCCAGGGGCGCGCGACGGCGGGCAGGGCCGCACTTGGGCGTCGACGTCCTCGCGCCTGCAGAGCGGCGGGGGATCCGCATCGAGGGGGCGGGCGCGCAAGGGACACAGGAGGTTCAGCATGTTCGCGAGATCGCACGTCATGCCGGCACTCGGCGTCGTTCTGCTGGCCGCGCTGGTCACGGCCGCGCTGGTCACGGCCGGAGGCGGGGTCGGGGCCGCGGAGCCGGGAGCGCTCACGGCGGAGGACCGAGCCGAGATCCGGGACCTGGCCGGGCGCTACAGCCACGCCATCGATCTCGGGGACTCCGCCCTCTGGGCGGAGGTCTTCACCGAGGACGGCGTGATGGAGATGGCCGCACAGGGCTACAACATCACCGGCGAGCAACTGCGCGGGCTGGGCGCGGACCGCGAACCCACCGCAGGGGGCGGACGCCACATCCCGACGACGTTCGTAATCGACGGCGCCGGCGACGACGCGACCATGCGTTCGTACGTCACCGTCGTGAGCACCGCCGACCCGGCGCGCATCGTCTTCCAGGGCCGCTACGAGGACGTGCTGCGGCGCGTGGACGGCAGGTGGCGCATCGCGCACCGGAAGATCCTGACCGACTGGATCGATTCCGGCGTGGCGGAGGCGGTGGCCGACGCTCCCTGAGCCGCGGGGGACGCTCTGGACGGCAGCGCACGCACGACCGGCGGAAAGGGAATCACCATGGCTTGCGCGGGGTTGCCCTCCGGGTCCATGATTAACGGTTGCCGGTCGCTGGAGGCGGCGCCGGCGGACACCGAGAAACAGAGCACGAGAAGCGAAGAGACAAGTGAGGAGGCTGAGATGAACCATCGACATCTCGCGGTCGCGTGTGCGCTGGCCGCGATCGTCGCGCTGGCCGCGGCGCCCGCCGCGGGCCAGACGCTGCGGACGGCGTGGGGCGACCCGGACCTGCAGGGCATCTGGGACTTCCGGACCATCACGCCGCTGGAGCGGCCCGAGGATCTGGGCGACAAGGCGTTCCTGACCGTCGAGGAGGCCGCGGAGGCCGAGGCGGCGGCGGTCCAGCGGGACATCGACCTCTGGGAGGCGGAGGCGCGCCGCACCGAGGCGGGCGGCAACGTCGGCGCCTACAACAACTTCTGGATGGACGGGGGGACCAAGCCGATCGAGACGCGGCGCACGTCGCTCATCATCTATCCGCCGAACGGCCGCTTCCCCGAGCTCTCCGAGGTCGGCGCGGAGCGGGCGGCCGCCCGCCGCGCCCACATGGAGGCGCACCCGGCCGACACCTACACCGATCGCAACACGTCGGACCGCTGCATCGTCGGCTTCAACGCCGGGCCGCCGATCACGCCGCTCGCCTACAACCAGAACATGCAGCTCTTCCAGACCCCGGACCACGCCGTCATCTTCACCGAGATGGTCCACACGCCGCGCATCGTGCCGCTCGACGGCCGGGCGCCGCTCGACTCGAGCATCCGGCTCTGGTCCGGCGACTCGCGGGGGCGCTGGGAAGGCAACACCCTGGTCGTCGAGACGGCCAACTTCAACGCCGAGCGGGCCTGGATTCCGCTGACCTCGGGCGGGTCCGGGATGGCCTCGTCCGAGAACATGACCCTGGTGGAGCGGTTCACCCGCGTCGACGACGACACCCTGGAGTACACCTTCACGGTGACCGACCCGGAGACCTGGGCGAGCGACTGGACGGCGTCGATGCCGATGGCGCGCACCGACATCCCGCTGTACGAGTACGCCTGCCACGAAGGCAACTACTCGATGGAGGGCATCCTGTCCGGCCATCGGGCGGATGAGCGCAGGGCGGCCGGAGAGCAGTAGGCGCCGCCGGCTCAGCGGGCAGTGCACATCGAGCCGGGGTTCCGCCGCGCGCGGGGTCCCGGCTCTCTACTTTTCGCGAGGTGACGATGCAGCGTTCGTTCGTCCGGGCCGGAGTGCTCTGCGCCTGCATGGCGCTGGCGGTGACCGCGGGGCCGGCCCTGGCCCAGTCCGATGCGGACCCGGCGCCGCTCCGCACGCCGCACGGCGACCCCGACATCGAGGGCGTGTTCACGTTCCGGACCCTCACGCCGCTCCAGCGCCCGGTGATCGACGCCGGGGCGTCCGCCGCGCTCACGGGGCGCGAGACCCTGACCGAAGAGGAGGCGGCGGCCTACGAGGCCGCGCGGCGCTCCGAGCTGAACCGCGACAACCAGAACCTGGAGGTGCGCGCGCCGGGCGTCCGCTACCAGTCGCGCGCGGAAGGGGGCGTAGGCGGCTACAACGAGTTCTGGTACGAGCGGGGCGTGGAGCTCACGCGCGACCGCCGTACGTCGCTCATCGTCGATCCACCGTCCGGGCGGGTGCCGTTCCGCCAGTCGTATCTCGACGCGGCGGGCATCCGGCGCCTCAACATCCAGAACGGGTTCGCCGACTCCTACACCGACCGGAGCCTCTCCGATCGCTGCCTGCTGGGGTTCAACGCCGGCCCGCCGATGGTGTCGAGCGCCTACAACAACAACGTCCACATCCTGCAGACGCCCGACCACGTCGTGATCTTCAATGAGATGGTCCACAACGCGCGCATCGTCCCCCTCGACGGGAGCCCCCACGGCGTGCTGCGGCAGTACTCGGGCGACTCGCGCGGCCGGTGGGAGGGCGACACGCTGGTCATCGAGACCAGGAACTTCCTGCGCGAGACCAGCCTGGGCGGATCGAGCCGGGACACCCGACTGGTCGAGCGCCTGCGCCGCCTCGACCCCGACACCGTCCTCTACGAGTTCACGGTCGAGGACCCGAACAACTTCACGCGTCCGTGGACGGCGCAGATGCCGCTGCGCCGCACCGACGACCTGCTGTTCGAGTACGCCTGCCACGAAGGCAACATCGGGCTGAGCGGGATCCTGGCCGGCGCGCGCCGCCTCGACACGCAGCGCGTCACGGGGCCGTGAGTGGGAGGCATGACGCCCGCGCAAGCTCCCGACGCGCCCGCAAGGGCGCGCAAGGGAAGTCTGCGCCGCAGAACGTCCGCGCAGAGTCACGGCGGCGCGCGCAGACCCCCGCCGCGGCCGCAAGGGCGCGCGAGAGCTTTCGGATCAGGGAGGTAGTTGTCATGCGTCAACGAATCGTCGCGATGGTCGGCGTCGTCGGACTCGCGTGCGCGATGGTCGCCCTCGTACCTGCGCTCGCCGCGGGCCAGGGGGAGATCCCGCGGACCCCGGACGGCCAGCCCGACCTGCAGGGCGTCTGGAGCTTCTCGACCGCCACGCCGATGGAGCGGCCGGAAGAGCTCGCCGGCAAGGAGACGCTGACGCCGGAAGAGGCGGCCGAGTGGGAAGCGAACCTCGCCGTCCAGCGGGAAGGCCTGGAGTCGGAGCGCGACGACGCCCCCCTCGAGTTCCGGGTCGGCTACAGCCTGGGCATCTGGTTCGAGTGGGGCGACTCGCTCGCCGAGGCGCGCACCTCGCTGGTGGTCGATCCCCCGAACGGGCGCATCCCGGCGGTGCGGCCGATGGTCGAGGCGCAGCGCGAGCTGACGCGGCGGCTGCGGGCGCGCCATGCGCACGGCCCCGAGGACCGCGGCATCTCGGAGCGCTGCCTCCTCGGCTTCAACTCCGGGCCGCCGATGACCCCGAGCGCCTACAACAACAACGTGCAGATCTTCCAGTCGGCCGGCCACGTGGCGATCCTCAACGAGATGGTTCACAGCGCACGGATCATCCCCCTCGACCACCGGCCGCACCTGCCCGCGGGCGTCCGCCAGTGGGTCGGCGACTCGCGCGCGAGCTGGGAGGGCGACACGCTGGTCGTCACGACCCGCAACTTCCTCGCCGAGACCTCGCTCGGCGATTCGAGCGCCAGCACGCACCTCGTCGAGCGATTCTCGCGGCTGAACGCCGACACGCTGCTCTACGAGTTCACGGTCAGCGACCCGACCACCTGGTCGGGCCCCTGGACGGCGCAGGTGCTGATGACCCCGTCGGAGCAGCCGCTCTACGAGTACGCCTGCCACGAGGGCAACTACTCGATGGCCAGCTCGCTGTCGGGCGCGCGGGCCATGGAGGCCCGAGAGGCCGCCGCGGGCGGCTCGCAATAGGACGCACTCGCGCGGGGTTCGAGGTCGACCTGGACGACGTCTTCGGGTAGGGCCTGGCTTCAGCGGGCGATCACGGCCTTGAAGCGCCGCACCAGGACCCCGACGAGCAACCCCTGCCAGGCGAGCCCGGCGAGGAAGTAGAGCCAGGCGCCGGGCTCGCCGGCCTCCAGCATCCAGAACACCTTGAGCGGCCAGTAGAGGGGGTCGATGCCGATCGCCACCTGCCACGGCGAGGTGACGAACCAGGCGAAGACGGGGGGCCAGGTGAGCACCCCCACCCCCTTCAGCAGCGCGAAGCCCTGCACCTTGTTCGTCGCGAACGCGGCGACGAAGAGCGCGTAGAGCGGCGCCGCGGGAGCCGCCTGGAGCGATGCGGCGAAGGCCGCCGCAGGTCCCATCGTCACCAGGTCCGCGATGGCGATCGACGCCATCATCACGGGGATGCTGACCAGCATCGGGACCGCGATACGG
>JAPOWL010000538.1:0-1043 GCA_026707615.1 Acidobacteriota bacterium
GATGCGCGGGTCTGGCTGATGACGCTCCACGCCGCGAAGGGCCTGGAGTTCCCGCTGGTCGTGATGGCCGGGATGGAGGACGGTCTCTTCCCCCACTCCCGCTCCGAGGACGATGCCCGCGCCCTCGAGGAGGAGCGGCGGCTCTGCTACGTCGGGATGACGCGCGCCGAGTCGCGCCTCGTGCTCACCAGCGCCCGCCGGCGCCTCGTCTTCGGCGAGTACCAGAGCACGGAGCCGTCGCGCTTCCTGTTCGAGATCCCGCCCGACGCGGTCCAGGTGATCGAGCCGGACGAGCCTCCCGCGCCGTGGCGCTCCGCGCGCGGGGACGGGGAGGGCTGGCGCCCGAACCGCCGCCGGCGGCGGCGGGAGGACGCGCGGGAGCCCCAGACCGTCTTCGACCCGGCCGACGAGGACCAGTCCGAGGTGGGCATCTCGCGCGGCGCGCGGGTGCGCCACCCGATGTTCGGCCAGGGGACCGTGGCCGTCGTGGAGGCCTTGCCGCGCGGCGTGAAGCTGACCGTCCGCTTCGACGCGGTGGGGCGCAAGACGCTCATCGCGCCCCCCGCGAGGCTCGAGCGGATCTGAGCGCCGGGCGGGCCGAAGCGGCCCGTCGGCGCCCGGCCCGTGCAGTAGAATCGGGCGCGTGCAACGCCTCGCCGTCTTCGCGATTCTGCTCGGGTTCTGGATCGTCTGCTCCGGGTACTTCGACGCCCTGCACCTGGGCTTCGGCGTCCTCTGCGCCGCGCTCGTCGCCGCCTGGTCCGCCGACCTCCTCTTCCCCCTCGGGCCGTCGCCCGGCGGGTGGGTGACGGCCTGGCGGGGACTGGTCTACCTGCCCTGGCTGCTGTACGAGATCGTGCTCGCCAACCTCCACGTCGTCCACCTGGTCCTCAATCCGCGGGAGATGCGGCCGCAGATCGTGCGCTTCCGGCCGAATCTGCGGAACGACCTGGCGCTGGTGCTGCTGGCCAACTCGATCACCCTGACCCCGGGCACGGTGACGATGGACATCGAGGACGGCGAGTTCTGGGTGCACGCGGTGA
>JAPOWL010000538.1:1053-21342 GCA_026707615.1 Acidobacteriota bacterium
TCGCGCGGGACCTCCGCGCGGGCGACATGGAGCGCCGCATCGCCCACATCTTCCTGGAAGGGGAGAACGGCTGATGCCGGCCTTCTTCGTCGGCGCGACGCTGGTCGTCCTGGCCGCCGTCGTCCCCTGCCTCTACCGCATCCTGCGCGGCCCCACGATCATCGACCGCATCATCGGCGTGAACGTGGTGGGGACCAAGACCATCGCGGTCATCGTGCTCGTCGGCTGCATCTTCGACCGCGTCGAGTACTTCATCGACATCGCCATCGTCTACGCGCTCATCAGCTTCGTCGGGACGCTCGCCGTCTCGAAGTACTTCGAGCGCAAGGCGGTGCTGCAGCGCGAGGCGACGCGGTGACGGCGCTCGCCGTCGCGTTCGTCTCCGCGGGCGTGTTCTTCCTGATCGCGGGAGCGGCCGGCCTGATTCGCTTCCCGGACTTCTACACGCGGATGCACGCCAGCGGGAAGTGCGACACGCTGGGGGTGCTGCTGGTGCTGGTCGGGATCGCCTGCCACGTGGGCGCGAGCCTCACCAGCGCGAAGATCCTGCTCATCGCGGCATTCATCTTCGTGGCCAGCCCCACCGCCACGCACGCCATCGCCCGCTCCGCCCTGCGGCACCAGCACGCGCTCTGGCCCGAGGAAGAGCAGTAGCGCCATGGTCTGGCAACTCGACGTCGTGCTCCTCGCGTTCGCCGTGACGTGCGCCGCCGGCGCCGTCGCGGCGCGCGACCTGCTCGCCTCGGTGATCCTGCTCGGCGCGTTCGGGCTGTTCATGTGCCTGCTGTGGGTCGAGATGGGCGCAGTGGACGTCGCCTTCACGGAGGCGGCGGTCGGCGCCGGCATCACGACGGTCTTCTTCGTCGTCACCGTGTTCAAGACCGGACGGACCGGCCGCAAGAGGCTGCGGGTCCTGCCGCTCGCGGCGACCGTCCTGACGGGGCTCCTGCTGTACGCCGGCTCGCTCGACATGCCGCCCACCGGCGATCCCGAGTCGCCGCCGAGCGTCCGCGTCTCGCCCCGCTACATCGAGCGCGGCTACGCGGAGACGAACGTCCCCAACATGGTCACCGCGGTGCTGGCCGACTACCGCAGCTTCGATACGCTCGGCGAGGTGACGGTGATCTTCACGGCCACGATGGCGGTGATGGTGATCCTGCGGCGGAACGACGACGGGAGGCCCACGTGATAACCCGGCAGGAGAGCGTCATCGTCCGCACGACGTGCCGGCTGCTGGCCCCCTTCATCCAGGTGTTCGGCCTCTACGTCATCGTGCACGGGCACAGCAGCCCCGGCGGAGGCTTCCAGGGCGGCGTCATCCTGGCGTCGAGCTTCGTGCTGCTGGCCATCGGGTTCGGACCGGGCGAGGTCCGGCGGCGCATCCCGCGGCCTGCCCTCCTCGCCTGCACCTGCGCCGGCGTGCTGCTGTACGCCGGGATCGGCGTGGCGTGCGTGCTGCTCGGGGCCAACTTCCTCGACTACGGCGCGCTGCCGCTCCCGGACGCGCGCAGCCTGGGGATGCTGGGCATCGAGATCGGCGTCGGCATCACCGTCGCGGCGGCGATGGTGTCGATCTTCCACGACCTCATCACGTTCGAGTAGCGCGATGACCGAGCTCGAGCTGCTGACCGGCCGCGTCAACGTCATCGCCTGCATCGTGCTGATGATGATCGGCTTCTACGCCCTGATCGGGAAGACGAACCTCGTCAAGAAGCTCATCGGCATGAACATCTTCCAGTGGGCGATCATCCTCTTCGTGGTGTCGCTGGCCGCGAAGCGCGACGCCACGATCCCGATCGTCCGCGATTCCGCCGCGGCCGGGCAGGCCGCCGCCGAGGTGGTGCTGCGCGCGGCGGACTACGACAACCCCCTGCCGCACGTGCTGATGCTCACCGCCATCGTGGTCGGGGTGGCTACCACCGGCGTCGCGCTCGCGCTCCTCCTCCGCATCCACCGGCGCTACGGCACGCTCGACGACGAGGAACTGCGCGAACGCATGCGCTCCTCCGGATGACCCTGCAGCAGTCCGCGCTCCCGATCCTCATCGTCGCCGCGCCGCTCGTCGCCTCGTTCCTGCTGCCGCTGGTCGGCTGGTGGCGGCGCAAGGCCGCGTATCCGGTCTTTCTCGGCGCGCTGGCCCTCTCCGCCGGCGCATCGGTCGCCGCCGCGCAGGCCGTGCTGGCGGAGGGCCCGCTGGCCTACCACCTCGGCGGCTGGGCCCCGCCGTGGGGGATCGCGTTCCGCATCGACCACCTCGCCGCGCTCCTGCTGGCCCTGCTGAGCGGCATGGGGCTCGCGGTCGGCGTCTACTCGAAGCGCAGCGTCCTCCGGGAGCTGCCGGATCGCGAGGTGCCGTTCTACACCGTGTACCTGCTGCTGATGACCGGCGTGACGGGCATGGTGGCCACGGCGGACATGTTCAACCTGTACGTGTTCCTGGAGGTCGCGTCGCTCACGAGCTATGCGCTGGTCTCGATCGGCAGCGGGCGGGCGGTGGTCGCCGCGTTCCGCTACCTCGTGCTCGGGACCGTCGGCGCCGCCTTCTACCTGCTGGCGGTCGGCTACCTCCACAGCGTCGCCGGCACGCTCAACATGGCGGACCTGGCGGAGGTGCTGCCCGCGCTGTACGAGTCGAACGCGGTGCGGGTCGGCTTCGCCTTCTTCGTCGTCGGCATGGCGATCAAGATGGCGCTGTTCCCCGTGCACGCGTGGCTGCCCGCCGCGTACGCCCACGCGCCGTCGGTGGTGAGCGCGATCGTCGCCGCGACGACGACGAAGGTGGCGGCCTACGCGCTCATCCGCGTGACCTTCTTCGTGTTCGAGCCGCGCTTCGCCGTCGAGCTCTTCCCGGTGACGGCGCTGCTGGGGGTGGCGGGCGCGGTGGCCATGGTGCTGGGGTCGGTGCTGGCCATCGCGCAGACGGACCTCAAGCGCATGCTGGCCTACTCGTCGGTGGCGCAGGTGGGCTACATCGTGCTCGGGGTCGGCATGGCCAACGCCACCGCCCTGACCGGCAGCGTGCTGCATCTCGTCAACCACTCGGTCATGAAGGGCTGCCTCTTCCTGGCCGCGGGGGCCATCCTGTACCGCACCGGTTGCCGCGAGATCGTTCAGCTTCGCCACCTCTCGCGGCGCATGCCGTGGACGGCGGCCCTCTTCAGCGTGGCCGCCTTCTCGATGATCGGCCTGCCGCCGTTCGGCGGGTTCTTCAGCAAGATGTACCTGATCCTGGGCGCCATCGAGGGAGAGCGCTGGGTGTTCCTGGGGCTGATCCTGCTGAGCAGCGTCCTCGCGCTCGCCTACTTCGCCAACGTGCTGCGCTACCTGTACGTCCCGGGCGAGGCAGCGGTGGCGGCAGGACCGCCCGGGCACCCGCCGGCAGCCCCGACCGCCGCGGATGGGCTGGGTGGCGAGACGGGCGAGCGCCGCGACCGGAGCGGCGATCGGGGGAGCGAGACGGGCGAGCGGAAGGACAAGGCCGGCCAGCGCGGAGACCAGGCCGGCCAAGAGGGCGAGGCCCGCGAGCGCGAGGGCCGGGCCGGCGAGGAGGTCGAGGCCGGCCAGCGCGGAGACCTGACCGGCGAGCGCGGCGACCTGACCGGCGAGGAGAACGGGGAGCCCGGCGAGGGCGTGGGCCGGGCCGGCGAGGCGCCGCTTCCGATGCTGGCGCCGATGCTCGCGCTGGCCGTCGCGATCCTGCTGCTGGGCCTGCTGAACGGCCCGATCGTCTCCGGGTTCCTCGAGCCCGTGCTGCCGCAGGGGCTCCCGCGATGAGCGGCACGCTGGCCGTCGCGGCGTGGGTCGCCATCGGCGCGCCGTTCGCCGGCGCCGCGCTCACGCCGCTGGTCGCGCGGGTGCACGACCGGGCAGGCGACGCGTTGGCGATTGCCGCCTCGTTCGTCGCCGCCGCGGCCGCGCTGCGCCTGGCGCCGGCGCTCCTCGCGCCGGAGGTGCTGCCGATCGAGAGCACGGTGTCGTGGCTGACGGTGCCGGTGGCGATCGACCTCGGCGTCCTGGTCGACCCGCTCGCCATCGTGCTGGCGAACGTCGTGGCGGTGGTCGGCTTCGTCATCATGGTCTACTGCCGCGGCTACATGCAGGACGACGCGTCGCGCACGCGCTTCTGGATGTGGATGAACGCGTTCATCGGCAGCATGCTGCTGCTCGTACTGGCCAGCAACCTGCTGCTGCTCTTCGTCGGCTGGAAGCTGGTCGGCGTCTGCAGCTACGGCCTGATCGGCTACTACTACCGCGACCAGCGCCGCTACTGGATCGGGGGGCCGCCGCCGACCGCCTGGGTCACCCCGTCCGAGGCGGCGCTCAAGGCCCTGCTCGTCACCGGGGCCGGCGACCTCCTGATGCTCGGCGGCATCTTCCTGCTCTACGGCTACGCGGGGACGCTGAGCTTCGTGGCGCTCTACGAGACGGCGCCGGTCTGGCTCGCGGCCATGGCGGAGACGCCGGGCATGGTGGTCCTGGTGAGCCTGCTGCTCCTGGCCGGACCGCTCGGCAAGTCGGCCCAGTTCCCGTTCCACGAGTGGCTGCCCGAGGCGATGACCGGACCGGGCCCGGTATCGGCGCTCATCCATGCCGCGACGATGGTGAAGAGCGGCGTCTACCTGGTGGCGCGCCTCGTGCCGCTCTTCCACTACGGCTGGTGGGTGGCCGGGATCGGCGACGCGGCCTGGTTCTTCCACCTGACGGCGTGGCTGGGGGCCGCCACCGCCCTGCTCGCGGCCACGCAGGCGCTGGTGGCCGTGGAGCTCAAGAAGGTGCTCGCCTATTCGACGGTGAGCCAGATCGGCTACATGATGCTGGCCCTGGGCGCGGCGGGCCTCGTCCCCGGCCTCCTCGCCGACGGCTACACGGCCGCCGTCTTCCACCTGCTCAGCCACGCGCTGTTCAAGGCCTGCCTCTTCCTCGCGGCGGGCACCGTCATCCACGCCGTGCACTCGATCTACCTCACGGAGATGGGCGGGGTGCGCCGCGCCCTGCCCCTCACCTGGGTCTGCACGCTGGCGGCCGGCTGGTCGCTCATGGGGCTGCCGCCCTCCCCCGGTTTCTGGAGCAAGGACGCCGTGCTGCTGGCGACCGCGGAGGCGAGCGCGCCGCTGTTCGTCGTGGGGCTCGTCACGGCCGGCCTGACGGCGTTCTACACCGTCCGCCTGGTGGGGCTCGTCTTCCACGGCCCGGCCGGCGGCGGCGCCCCGGAGCATGCGGCGGGCGGCCCCGAGCACGCGGCGGGCGGCCCCGAGCACGCGGCGGGCGGGGGCCACGGCACCCCCGACGGGACGATCTCGATGCGCGCCGCCACCGCCGTGCTGGGGCTGGGCATCGTGGCGGCGGGGCTCGGCGGCACGCGGCTCGAGGGGGTGCTGCACCACGGGCTCGAGGCGGGGCTGCCCGCGAGCCTCTCCGCGACGCCGGCGGAGGCGGCGGAGGCGGTGGCGGTGGCGGATGCTTCTTCCTCCGGCGCCGGCGCCGGTCACGTACTCGTGCTCGTGCTCGCGCTCCTGGGCAGCGCGGCGGGGGCCCTTCCGGCCTGGAGGCTCTACGTGTCGCGCCGGGCCTCCCCCGAGGCGCTCCTCGCGGGGTCCGCCACGCTCAGGGCGCTCGACGGCTTCTTCCGGCGGCGCTGGGAGATCGACACGCTCTACCGGCGGATCTTCGTCGACGGCACGCGGCGGCTGGCGGCTCTCGTCGCGGCGTCCCTCGAGGCGCCGTGGGACCGCGCCGTGCATCGCGGCCTGCCCTGGCTGGCGATGGAGAGGGCGGCCCAGCTCGTCCACCGGCTCCAGGCCGACAGCGAGGACCTGACCCACAACGTCGCCTACGTGCTCGCCATCTTCGCCGCGCTGCTGGCCGTGCTGCTGCTGGCCGCGGGGGCGGGGGGCTGACATGGAAGGCCTGCTGCTCCAGACGCTCCTCGTCCCGCTGGCCGGCGCCGGGCTCGGCTTCCTCGCCCGCGGGACGCGCGGCCGCCTGGCGGGCTGGATCGCCACCGGCGCGATGCTCTGGACGACGGCGGTGGTGGCGCGCGTGGGCGTCGCCGTCTACGGCGGCCGCGCGCCGCGCGAGTCGTACCTCGACATCGCCCCGGGCATCCGCCTCGGGTTGCTCGCGGACGGGCTCAGCTACCCGACGCTGGCCGTCGTCACCCTGCTGTGCACGGCCCTGACCTGCTACTCGATCCGCTACGTCGAGCGCCGGGTGTCCGTGCTCTACGGAGCCGAGCCGGAGGCGGTGCAGGCCCGCCACTACGCGCGCTTCTTCTACCTGCTGCCGCTGTTCCCGGTGGGCTTCGCGGGCACCATCCTGAGCACGAACCTGGTGTCGCTGTACTTCTTCCTGGAGGTGCTGACCGTCGCCCTGTTCTTCCTGATGGCCGGCTTCGGCTACCGCGACCGGGTGCGCATCGCCTTCATCAGCCTGGCGTGGGGTATCGTCGGCGCGCTCCTGTTCCTGGCCGCGGCGCTCGTCGTCTACGCGCAGATCGGCAGCCTCGAGGTCGACGACCTGCCGCGGATGGCCGGGAACGGGCTGGCGGGGCCGACCGTGGCGCTCTTCCTGGTCGGCCTCCTGATGAAGCTGGCCGTGGTGCCGCTGCACGTCTGGATGCCCTCGGTGCACGCCGAGCACCCGACCTGCATCGCGGGGCTGCTCGCCGTCTACGCCAACCTGGCCCTCTACGTGGCCGTCCGCGTCCTGGTCCTGCCGCTGGGGGGAGACTTCGCCGCGTTCGGCACGCCGCTCATGGCGCTCGCCCTCGTCACCATGGTCTACGGCTCGCTCCTCACGCTGGCCCAGACCGACATCAAGCGGCTCGCCGCCTGCTCCACGATCAGCCAGGTGGCCTACTCCGTCCTCGGGGTCGGCGCCCTCACGGCGGCCGGCGTCGAGGGAGGCCTGTTCTTCTTCCTCAGCCACATCATGGGGAAGACGGTCTTCTTCTCCACCGCGGGCATCGTGGTCTACGCGACGCGCATCCGCGACATGCGCGAGCTCGGCGGCCTGGCGAGCCGGATGCCGGTCACGGCCGTCCTGTGGCTGATCGGCTGCCTGATGCTCTCGGGGTTCCCGCCCTTCTCGAGCTTCGCGGCGGAGTGGATCCTCTTCACGGGAGTGTTCGAGCGGGGCCTCGCAGCGGGCCCGGGGGTGGTGGCGATCGCGATCGGCGGCACCGCGGCGGTGCTCCTGACCATGGCCTACACCTTCGGCGCCGCCCGCCGGATCTTCTTCGGACCGCTGCCGGCCCACCTTGCCGATCGGGAGCTGACGGATCCGCCCTGGACGATGACGGTGCCGCTGGGCGTGGTAGCCGCGGCGTCGGTGGTGCTGGGGATCTATCCCGCGGCGGTCCTGGACCTGCTGCACTCGGTCCTGGCCGCCATCTGATGCGGGCGGGAACGGTGGATTCGCCGGGGGGCGCAGCCGTACGACGAGCGACGCGAGGCGGCCGAGCCCGCACCCAGGGAGTGCGGCCCGGCCGCTCGGCGAAGCGAACTGACGAAGACGGCGAAACGGTGGGGGCGGGCTACTCGATGGCGGTGATGATCCACCGGCCCTCGATCATCCCGGTCTCCCCGCCGGCCAGCTCGACCATCTGCAGGGTGACGGTCATCGTCCGGTCTTCGGAGCTGCCATCGCGCTCGATGCTGGCGCTGACCGTGACCTCCTTCGAGATCAACTCGCCCTCGAACTCGACGACGTTGAGCGGGTTGGCCGGATCGTAGGTGCTCACCTGCGCGATGCGGCTCTCGTCGTTCAGCTCGTTCTGCTTGGCCGACACCTGCCGCGCGAACTCGCGCTCGTCCTCCACCCACTTGGCCCAGGCTTCCTGCACTTCCTGGTCCCGGCGCCGGACGTCCTCCCCGGCGCGCTCGGCCTCGACCACGCGGGCGATGACGTCGAAGTTCTCGTCCTGGTACGCCTTCTTCTCCTCGCGGAAGGTCGTCTCCTCCGCGCGCAGGGTCTGGAGCTCCGCGGAGAGCTCGATCATGCGCAACGGCCGGCGCTGCTCCTCGGTGACCGCCTCCACGCTCGGGCTCGATGCGATCCCGTCTTCCTGCGGATCGAACACGACCATCGACATGTTCCCGAGCGTCGTGCGGTCCCCGTACCGCGAGGCCTGGAAGAAGCTGCGCATGATGCTGAGCTCCTCTCCTCCGCCTCCGCACGCGGCCAGCAGACCGCCTCCCACGAGCAGCGATAGGGTGATGCCCCCGATAGCTCGGAGCGATGAACGAGACATGAGCCTGCCTCCTTCCCGGTGAGCCACAGTAACCGCCTACGCGTCTCCGTCCGGGTCGTCCGCATCCGCGTCGCTCACGGGCACGTCGTCCGTGCCCGTGTCCGCGTCCGCATCCGCGTCGTCCGTCTCGACCAGGCGCGCCATCGAAACGACACGGTCGTCGTCGCCGATCTCGATCAGCCGCACGCCCTGCGTGGCCCGACCGATGGACCGGACGTCGCTGACCACCATCCGCAGCACCTTGCCCTGCTGCGTCACGAGCATCAGCTCGTCGCCGGCGTCGACGCACGCCACGCCCGTGACGCGACCGTTACGGACATTCGCGCGGACATTAATGATACCGAGTCCTCCTCGCGATTGCACGCGGTAATCGTCGAGCGGCGTCCGCTTGCCGTACCCGTTCTCGGTGACGGTGAAGAGCGTCGCCCCGGGGCGCGCCACGGCCATGCCCACCACCTCGTCGCCCTCCCGCAGCCGGATGCCCCGCACACCGCCGGCGGTGCGCCCCATCGCCCGCGCCTCGCCCTCCGGGAAGCGGATGGTCAGCCCGTCCCGGGTCCCGATGAAGATGTCGGCCTGGCCGTCGGTCAGCTCGGCGCCGACCACCGTGTCGTCCCCGTCCGCGTCGATGCCCATCGCGATGAGGCCGCCCGCGCGCCGCGTGCGGTAGGCCCGGAGGTCGGTCTTCTTGACGACGCCGCGGCGCGTTGCCATGACCACGAAGCGCTCGCCGTCCGCGGCGGGGAACTCGCGGAGCGTCTCGAGCGCCGCGATGCGCTCGCCGGGGGCCATCTCGACCAGGTTCGCGATGGACTTCCCTCGGCCCGCGGGCCCGACGTCCGGGATCTCGTGGACCTTCAGCGAGTACACCCGCCCGCGGTCCGAGAAGATCAGGATGTAGGCGTGGGTCGAGGCGACGAACACGTGCGTCAGGAAGTCCTCCTCGCGCGTGCGCATCCCGATCCGACCTTTGCCGCCGCGCCCCTGCTGGCGGTACTCCGTGACCGCCGTGCGCTTGATGTAGCCCGTGTTGCTGACCGTGATCGCCATGTCCTCCTCGGCGATCAGGTCCTCGACGCTGAAGTCGCCGGGGTCGTGGATGATCTCGGTCCGCCGCTCGTCGCCGTAGCGCTCCTGGATGGCGCGCAGCTCGTCGACGACGATCCCCCGCAGCAGCTCCGCGCTCTCGAGGATCGCGCGCAGCCGCCCGATGGTCTCGCGCAGCTCGGCCAGCTCGTCGACGATCTTCTGGCGCTCGAGCCCCGTGAGCCGCTGCAGTTGCATGTCGAGGATCGCCTGCGCCTGCTTCGGCGTCAGCTCGAAGCGCTCGATGAGGCCGCTGCGGGCCGCCGGCGGCGAGGGCGCGGCGCGGATCAGGGCGATGACGGCGTCCAGGTTGTCGAGCGCGATCCGGAGGCCCTCGAGGATGTGCGCGCGCGCCTCGGCCTTGCGCAACTCGTGCTCGGTGCGGCGCCGGACGACCTCGCGCCGGAACTCGAGGAAGTGCTCGACGAGCTCGAGGAGCGAGAGCACCCGCGGCCGGCCCGCGACGATGGCCAGCATGATGACGCCGAACGAGGTCTGGAGCGCCGTGTGCTTGTAGAGGTTGTTGAGCACGACCTCGGGCACCTCGCCGCGGCGGAGCTCGATCACGATGCGCATGCCGTGGCGATCCGACTCGTCGCGCAGGTCCGAGACCCCCTCGATGACCTTGTCGCGGACGAGCTCGGCGATCTTCTCGACGAGCCGGGCCTTGTTCACCTGGTAGGGGATCTCGGTGACGACGATCCGCGCGCGGTCGGACCTCTTGCGGGCGCCCTCGCCGTCCTCGATGTCGGCGCGCGCCCGCATCGTCACCGAGCCCCGGCCCGTGTGGTAGGCCTGGGCGATGCCGGCACGGCCGACGATGAACCCGCCGGTGGGGAAGTCGGGGCCGGGGATGATCCGCAGGAGCTGCTTCAGCTTGTCCTCGCGGGTCTCCTGCTCGTGCTCGGCGACCCAGACGATCCCGTCGATCACCTCGCGCAGGTTGTGGGGCGGGATGTTGGTCGCCATCCCGACCGCGATGCCGGCCGACCCGTTGACCAGGAGGTTGGGGTACGGCGCCGGGAGGACCGTCGGCTCCTCGGTGGTCTCGTCGTAGTTGGGGATGAAGTCGACCGTCTCCTTGTCGAGATCGGCCATCAGGTCGTCCGCGAGGCGCGCCAGCCGCGCTTCCGTGTAGCGCATCGCGGCGGGCGGGTCGCCGTCGACGGAGCCGAAGTTCCCCTGGCTGTCCACCAGGGGGTAGCGCATGTTGAAGCCCTGGGCCAGCCGCACCAGCGTGTCGTAGATCGAGAGGTCGCCGTGGGGATGGAAATTGCCCATCACCTCGCCGATGACCTTGGCGCACTTGCGGTGGGCCCGGTTCGAGGCCAGACCCATGGTCCGCATGCCGTAGATGACCCGGCGGTGCGCCGGCTTCAGCCCGTCGCGCACGTCGGGGAGCGCCCGCCCGATGATCACGCTCATGGCGTAATCCATGTACGAGCGGCGCATCTCGTCCTCGATGTTGACGGGCAGGGCGGGAAGGTCGGATTCTGAGGCCATGGAACGGTCCGGAGCGTGCTACACGTCGAGGTTCTGGACGTCGAGGGCGTTGTCTTCGATGAACTTCCGGCGCGGCTCCACCTGGTCGCCCATCAGCGTCGTGAACATGTGGTCGGCCTCGTGGTCGTCCTCGGCCCGCACCACGAGCAGCGTGCGGTCGTCCGGATTCATCGTCGTGGCCCAGAGCTGCTCGGGGTTCATCTCGCCGAGCCCCTTGTAGCGGTTCACCGTGATGCCGCGCTTCCCGGCGGAGATGAAGAAGTCGACCAGCGCGTCGAGCGATTCGATCGGGACCTCGCGGTTGCCGTTGGCAGGCGCGCTCCCGGCCGCTTCCGGCCCGCTCGGCCCCGCCTCCTCGACCGCCGCACCGCCGTCCGCCGGGCTCGAGGCCTCGGCGCCGACGTCTTCCGGCGGGCGCTCCGCCGCGGCCGCCGCAGCCTTGCCGTCCGTCGCCACCACGACCATCGGCGCGCGCAGCCCCTGAATCAGCTCGTACGCGTTCGCCAGCGAGCGGAACTCCGCCGCCTCGACGAACTCGACGCCGACGTCGTTCTGGCGCGGATAGCCGGCCGTGCGGTCGTCGATCCGCAGCCGGAAGGCGTTGTGCTCCTCGTCCGGCTCGACGCTGACCGTGCGGGCGGGCGACTCGAGCGCCCGGCACAGATCCTCGACCGCCGCCCGATCCATGAAGAAGGCCCGGTCCCGGACGCGCCGCTCGACGAGCACCGTCACCACCGCGCGGCTCGGCCCGCGCCGCTCGACCACCTGCAGCAGCTTCTGGTACCGCATCAGGTTCCGCAGCGTCGCCTCGAGCTCCTCGCCTGCGAACTCCCGGCCGGGCACCCGCAGGGCGCGCGACTCCGTGGCGCGGCGGATGAGGTACGCGTCCAGCTCGCGGTCGTCCTTGATGTACTGCTCGGACCGCCCCCGCTTCGCGCGGTAGAGCGGCGGCTGCGCGATGTGGACGTGGCCCCGCTCGATGAGCTCGCGCATCTGGCGGTAGAAGAACGTCAACAGCAGCGTCCGGATGTGGGAGCCGTCGACGTCGGCGTCGGTCATGATGATGATGCGGTGGTAGCGGAGCTTCGACGGGTCGAAGTCCTCGCTGCCGATGCCGCAGCCGAGGGCCGCGATCATCGTCTTGATCTCGTCGCTGCCGAGCATCTTGTCGAAGCGCGCCCGCTCGACGTTGAGGATCTTGCCCTTGATGGGCAGCACCGCCTGGAACCGCCGGTCGCGGCCCTGCTTGGCGGAGCCGCCGGCCGACTCGCCCTCGACGATGTAGAGCTCGCTCTGCGCCGGATCGCGTTCCTGGCAGTCGGCCAGCTTGCCCGGCAGCGAGCTGTTGTCGAGGGCGCCCTTGCGCCGGACGAGGTCTCGGGCCTTGCGGGCGGCCTCCCGGGCCCGCGCCGCGTCGATCGCCTTGCTGACGATCCGCTTGGCGACGGCCGGGTTCTCCTCCAGGTGCGCGCCGAGGCGGTCGTTCAGGATCCCCTCGACGATGCCCTTGACCTCGGTGTTCCCGAGCTTGGTCTTGGTCTGCCCCTCGAACTGCGGGCGCGGGATCTTCACGCTCACGACGGCGACCAGGCCCTCGCGGATGTCGTCGCCCCCGACGCTCTCCTTGAGGTCGCGCGCCAGGTTGTTGCGGTTGGCGTAGGCGTTGATGGTGCGCGTGAGGGCGGAGCGGAAGCCCGACAGGTGCGTTCCGCCCTCCTGGGTGTTGATGTTGTTGGCGAACGAGTAGACCGTCTCCGCGTAGCCGTCGTTCCACTGGAGCGCGATCTCGACCTCGATGCCGTCGCGCTCGCCCTGCATGTGCAGCGGCTGCGCATTGACGACCGTCTTGTTCTGGTTGATGAACTCGACGAAGGAGCGGATCCCGCCCTCGTAGTTGAAGGTGCGGCTCTTGGCGGTCCGCTCGTCGTCGAGGACGATGGTGACGCCGGCGTTCAGGAACGCGAGCTCGCGCAGCCGGTGGGCCAGCGTGTCGAAGCTGTAGACGGTCGTCTCGAAGACGGCGGGATCGGGCTTGAACTTCACCTCGGTGCCGCGGCGCTTCGTCGTGCCGATCCGCTCGAGGCCGTTCGTCGGCTGCCCGCGCTCGTAGCTCTGCCGGTAGACGTGACCGTCGCGGCAGATCTCGAGGTGCAGCGACTCCGAGAGCGCGTTCACCACCGACACGCCGACCCCGTGCAGGCCGCCCGACACCTTGTAGCTCTTGTTGTCGAACTTCCCGCCGGCGTGCAGCACGGTCATGACGACCTCGGCCGCGGACCGCCCGCTGTCGTGCTGGTCGACAGGAATGCCGCGGCCGTTGTCGACGATGGTCACCGAGTCGTCGATGTGGACGGTGACCTCGATGCGGTCGCAATAGCCGGCCAGCGCCTCGTCGATCGAGTTGTCGACGACCTCGTAGACCAGGTGGTGCAGACCGGGAGCGCCCGTCGAGCCGATGTACATCGCGGGGCGCTTGCGCACCGCCTCGAGACCCTCGAGGACCTTGATCTTGTCCGCGCGGTAGTCGTCCGAAGCCTCCGCGGCGGGCGCCACGGGCAGGATGCCCTCCTCCGGAACCGGCTGGCTGGCTGCTGGATCGTGTTCGAGCTGGGTCATTCGCTTCCGTTGGGCGCGGGCAGGCCGCAGGGCCTAGACCCGCATCGGCATGATGACGTAGGTGTACTCGCAGCCGCCCTCGCCCAGCGGCTGCATGACGGCCTGGCTCATCTCGTCGCGGAACTCCAGGCCCACGCTGTCCGAGTCGACCGCACCGAGAAAATCCGTGACGTACTGGGAGTTGAAGCAGATCTGCAGCGCGGTGCCGGCGTAGTCGACCTCGAGCATTTCCTTGGCCTCGCCGACCTCGGGGCTGCTCGACCGGACCTCGACCGAGTTCGTGTCCATCTGGAACCGCACCGCGCGCGAGCGCTCGCTCGACAGCAGCGCCACCCGCCGCACCGCCCGCAGCAGCCGATCCCGCTCGAACTCGATCCGCTTGTCGTTGCCCTGCGGGATGACCCGTTCGTAGGCGGGGAACTGCGCGTCGATGACGCGCGAGATGAGGTGCCGGCCGTCGATCTCGAAGAAGAGATGGTTCTCCCCGAACTCGCAGCTCACGTCGCCCTCGCTGTCGGACAGCAGCCGCGAGAGCTCGCCGAGCGTCTTCTTGGGGAGAATCGCCCGCTGCTCCCCGCCCTCGGGGCCCTCGCCCTCGTCCTCGCCGCGCGGCGCCGCGGCCAGCGCCAGGCGGTGGCCGTCGGTGGCGACCAGCGTCATCCTTCCGGGGACCAGGATCAGCAACGCCCCGTTCAGGAAGTAGCGCGTGTCCTCGCCCGTGATCGCGAACTGCGTCTTCGCCACCATCTCGCCCAGCGCGGCGCGCGGCAGGACCGCCGACCATCCGGAGCCCGGCTCGGGCACCGTCGGGAAATCCTCCCGCGGCAGGGTCTGCATCCGCGAATCGAACTGCGCGGCCGCCACCTCCACCGCCCCCTTCGCACCCTCCTGGATCCGGATCTCGGTCTCCGGCAGGGCGCGCACGATCTCGAAGAGCTTCTTCGCCGGGATCGTCACCGAGCCCGGCTCGCTGATCTCCGCCGCGCACTGGCTCCGGAGGCCGACCTCCAGATCCGTGGCGAGCATCTGCAGCCCGCCTTCGCCGTTGGCTTCGAGAAGGACGTTCCCCAGAATCGGAATGGTGTTCTTCCGCTCGACGATTCCCTGGAAGAGCTGCAGCTCGCGCAGCAGGTCGCTCTGTCGAACGCTGAATTCCATGGGGCGGAAACCTCGAGTCTACGGGCCGGGAAACCGGGCAACGGGGATCGTACGTACCACTGACAGGGAATGGATGTTCAATTATACAAGAACCAGAACTTCTGTGAGTATGTGGATCGTGCTCCTAAGCCCCTGACCGGCAACGACTTCGCAGCCGGCCGCCTGTGGGGTCAGACGCGGACGGATGGTCGATCCCCCGCTCGCGGGCGCCGTCCACAGCTCGTTCGCGCGCCGTCCAGAGCACGTTGTGGATGAATTCCCGGGGCGCGCCGTCAGGGGAGGCGGCTGCCGGGGAACGAGTCGAGGAAGCCGGCGATCAGGTCGTTGAACGCGCGGTCGTTCTTGCGGCGGCTCTCGATGGTTCGGATCGAGTGGATCACGGTGGTGTGGTGCTTGCCGCCGAAGCTCTTCCCGATCTGGGGCAGCGACGCGTTCGTCAACTGCTTGCAGAGGTACATCGCGACCTGCCGCGGCAGGGCCACGGCGCGCGAGCTGTTGCGCGACTTGAGCTCGCTGACGCGGAGCTGGTAGTGCCGGGCGACGAATTCCTGGAGGGTCTCGATGGTGACGGCCCGATCGCCGCCCAGGGTGTCGCGCAGGACGTCCTGGGCCAGGGAGAGGTCGATCCTGCGGCCGGTCAGCGACGCGTAGGCGATGAGCCGGATCAGCGAGCCCTCGAGCTCGCGCACGTTCGACTTGTTGCGGCCCGCGATGAACAGCGCCACGTCGTCGGGCAGGGGCACGGCCTCGGCGGCGGCCTTCTTCTTGAGAATGGCGACCTTCGTCTCGAGGTCCGGCGGCTGGATGTCGACGATCAGGCCCCATTCGAAGCGCGACCGGAGGCGTTCGGCGAGGGCCGGGATGTCGTGCGGGGGCCCGTCGCTGCTGATGACGATCTGCTTCTGGGCGTCGTACAGGGAGTTGAACGTGTGGAAGAACTCGGTCTGCGTCCCCTCCTTGCCGGCGAGGAACTGGATGTCGTCCATCAGCAGGACGTCGATGTTGCGGTAGCGCTCCCGGAAGCTGAGCACGCGCTTGTGCTGCACCGCGTTGATCATCTCGTTCATGAAGCGCTCGGACGAGATGTAGGTCAGCTTCAGCCCGGGCATGCGGTCGAGCAGGTACTGGCCGATCGCGTGCATCAGGTGCGTCTTGCCGAGTCCCACGCCGCCGTAGAGGAACAGCGGGTTGTAGGAGCGGGACGGCGCCTCGGCGACCGCGACCGAGGCGGCGTGCGCGAACTGGTTCGACGGGCCGACGACGAACGACGAGAACGTGTAGCGCGGGTTCAGGCCGCCCGCCGGCGCGGGTTGCGACTCGGCGGGACCGGGCGGGGCGGGCGCGGCGGACGCTTCGGGCGGGGGGGCCGGAGCCGGAGCCGGGAGGCCTTCCGTCTCGTCGATGACGAAGGCGATCTGCAGACCGCCGCGCTCGACCTCGCTCGCCGCCTCGGAGATGACGCTGGCGTAGTGCTTGGCGAGCCAGTCGCGGCAGAGGACGCTCGGCACCCGGACGGTGACCCGCTCGCCGTGGTCCGCGACGAGCGTGGTCGGTTGGAACCAGGTACGGAAGCTGCGCTGGTCGACCTTGGACTCGATTCGAGACAGGACTTGCGTCCAGACGTTGCCTAGCATTTGCGTCGAGGCCGCACTCGGTCCGATGGTGTTGCAACTGAGCGAAACGCACCGGTCCAGGCGCGGATTCCGCTCCCGGCCGCAAGTCAGTTCAGATGGTTGGCACCCCTCTTCCGCAGGGGCACACGAATTTCCACAAGAAACTTCCACAGGTGTGGAAAAGTCCCCGGGGGTGCCGCTGCATGATCCGCAGACCGGCGACTGTAGCACATCGGATCCCGCCAGACAATGCTCTGAACTGCTACTGGCTGAACCACATTTCTTGATCGCACGAGAGTCAGATTGGCGCCTGGAAGCCGGGAGAACGGAAGATCGCGGTATTCGCGACGCTTCCCGCTGCGATTGACAGCCGTTCCGGCGCTCCGATACGATCAACCGTTTCGTCGCGCAGTTGACGCGTGGCGCCGGGCGGTGCCACGGTGGAGTGGTCGGATCATGAAGCGTACGTATCAGCCGAACCGGCGCCGTCGCCGCCGAACGCACGGCTTCCGCAAGCGGATGAGCGCGAAGGCCGGGCAGCGGGTGCTGAAGCGCCGGCGTGCCAAGGGGCGTCAGCGGATCGCCGTGCGGTGACCGCCCCCACCACGCGGCAGGTGCGACGCAGTCTGACGCGGAGCGAGCGGATACGGCGGCGTCCGGAGTTCCAGCGGGTCCAGCGGCAGGGGGTTCGGAGTCGGGGACGGTACCTGACGCTGTTCACCCTGCCGAACGGGATGGACGTGGCCCGGCTCGGCATCATCGCAACGCGGCGCGTCGGCGGCGCCGTTCGGCGGAACCGGGCGAAGCGGCGCATCCGGGAGCTGTTCCGCCACCGGAAGGGTGGATCCGGCATCGACGTGGTGGTGCTCGTACGCGCAGTCGTTCCCGATGTCCCCTTCGACGCTCTCGAGGCCGACTATCGGCGCACGCTCCGCAATGCGCGGACCTCGCGCTGACGCTCGCCGGCGCTGGGCGCGCGCGGCGCCGGCCCGCACCGCGCTGGCGCTCATCAGGGTGTACCAGTTGTTCTTCTCGCCGCTGTTCGCAGGGTCGTGCCGCTTCGTCCCCTCCTGCTCGGCCTACGCCGCGGAGGCCGTAGAGCGCCACGGCGCGGCGCGCGGCCTCTGGTTGGCGGTGCGCCGGATTGCGCGTTGTCATCCCCTATGCCGCGGCGGACTGGATCCCGTGCCCGAGGCCCGCGCAGCCCGGCGGCCGGCGCCGTTCGCCTCCGATCGCTGAGCTGAGCCGAGAGACCGATGCAGCGCAGGGTCCTGCTGGCCTTCTTTCTGTCGTTCCTGGTGCTGTACGCCTACCAGGCGCTGTTCATACCCACGCCCCCTCCGAATCGCGGCGGGCCGGGCGGGCCATCGGGCCTGGACGCCGTGCCGCGGCCGGCTCCGGCGAGCGAGTCGCTCGCCACCGGGGCCGCGCCCGATACGGCCCCGATCGCCGGTCTGCCGACCCCCGCGGCGTCGGCCGGCTTCGCGGAAACGGACGTGCCGGAGGGGCCGCCGGTGGTTGCCGCGGAGGCCGTCGAATCGATCGTGGTCGAGAGCGATGCCCTGCGGGCCGTGTTCACGAACCGCGGGGCGGCCCTGGTGAGCTGGCAGCTCCAGCGGTATCTCGACGACGTCAGCGGCGGGCCGGTCGACCTCGTGCCCCGGGATCTCCCGCCCCAGGAACCGTCGCCCTTCAGCGTGGCGTTCGCCGACCCCGCCCTGACCGCGCGCGCCGCCGCGGGGCTCTACCGGGCCAGCGCGAGCACGCTGCGGCTCGCCGATCGCGCCCAGACCCTGGCGTTCGAGTTCGAGGACGCCGGCGGTCTGCGGGTGCGCAAGGAGTTTCTCTTCGATCCGGCGAGCCCCTTCGTCGTCACGGTCTCCGTCGACGCCACCCTGGCGGGGCGTCCCCTCGTGCCGATCATCCGTTGGGGGCCGGCTCTCGGCGGCGTCGAGTCGAGCAGCAGCGGCCTGGCGTACCGGGTCGGGCCGCGGGGCGTGCTGGACGGCCGCATCCAGCAGGACGGCGCGCTCACGGACGAGGGCACCGAGCGCCCCGACGCGTCGGACGTGACCTCTCGCCCGACGTACGAGGGGTTGCTGCGCTTCGCGGGCGTCGACAACCACTACTTCCTGGCCGCCGCGCTCCCCGGCAACGCCGAGACGGTCGTCACGTTTCGGGCCGTGCCCCTGCCGCCCCTCGAGCTCGACGGCGATGCCCGCGAGCTCATGGCCTTCGATCTCGCGCTTCCCGGGGCGGCTCCCGGCGCCGAACTGCCCTTCTTCCTCGGGCCGAAGGATTTCGAGATACTCGAATCGGCTCATCCGGCCCTCGTCCGGTCCCTCGACTTCGGCTGGTTCGCCTGGCTGGTGGTTCCGCTGCACCGATCCCTGACGTGGGTCCACGGGTACGTCGGCAACTGGGGGTGGGCGATCATCGTGCTCACCATCCTGATCAACGTGGTCATCCTGCCGCTGCGGCACAAGAGCGTCGTGTCGATGCGCAAGATGCAGGAGCTGCAGCCGGAGATGAAGGCCATTCAGGAGCGCTACAAGCACCTGAAGGCCTCCGACCCCGAGAAGCAGAAGATGAACCAGGAGATCATGGCGCTGTACCGCGAACGCGGCGCCAACCCGGCGAGCGGCTGCCTGCCGATGCTGCTCACCATGCCGGTCCTGTTCGCCTTCTACCGGCTGCTGTCGCTCTCGATCGAGATCCGCGGCGAGCCGTTCGTCGGCTGGATCACCGACCTGTCGCAGGCCGACCCCTTCTACGTGACCCCGATCGTGATGGGCGCCACCATGGTGCTGCAGCAGAGGATGACGCCGACACAGGCGGACCCGATGCAGCAGCGCATCATGATGATGATGCCCGTGATGTTCACGTTCATGTTCGTCTTCGCACCGAGCGGCCTGGTCCTCTACTGGCTCACGAGCAACGTCTTCGGCATCGGGCAGCAGGTGGCGACGAACCGAATCATCGGGCCGCCGAAGGTGCGTACCGTGCGCCCGCCGGCGGAGCGGCGGTCGTCGGCGGACCGTCGCGCCCGCAAGACCGGCCAGCGCAAGGGGTAGCGGCGGTCGTCCGGCGGCCGGGAGTGGGGAGTGGGCTTGTGGCAGACGATCTCGAAGCGCGGATGACGACCTTCCTGCGTGACGTGGGAGCCGCCATGGGCCTGGCTCTCGAGGTTGTGGTGGAGCCCATCGAGGACGGGACTCGCATCACCGTGGCCGGGGAGGGCTGCGACGTCCTGCTGCAACGTCGGGCGGCGGGGCTCGATGCGCTCCAGCACCTGGTCAACGCGGCGTTCCGGCGCGAGCATCCGTCCCGCCACATCGTCGTCGACTGCCTCGACTACCGCAAGACCAAGGACTCGGAGCTCCGCGAGACGGCCCGGCTGCTGGCCGAGCGCGCGCGGACGACCGGGGAGCCGCAGGAGATCGGGCCCCTCAATCCCTACGCGCGCCGGATCGTCCACCTCGCGGTCGCCGAGGATCCCGGCGTCACATCGGAGAGCGTCGGGGACGCCTTCATGAAGGCCGTCGTCATCACCGCGGCCGGCTAGGAGTCTGGCGGGCGCCCGTCGCGCGTCGCGGCCACCGCCGAGGATCGGTGTTCGCCACCGACGACACCATCGTGGCCCTCGCGACGCCACCCGGCCCGGGCGGCATCGGGGTCGTGCGCCTCAGCGGGGCACGCGCCCGGTCGATCGCCGGCGCCATGCTCGACGGCGGGCCTCCCCTCGAGCCGCGCCGCGCCAGCCTGCGGCGTGTCGCGGATGCCGCGGCGGGCGGCCGCCCCATCGACCGGGTGGTGGCGACGTACTTCCCGCGGCCGGGCTCCTACACCGGGGAGGACGTCGTCGAGCTGAGCGGCCACGGCAGCCCGGTCCTGTTGCGCCAGATCGTCTCCCTCGCGATGGACGGCGGCGCGCGGCTGGCGCAGCCGGGCGAGTTCACCCTGCGGGCCTTCCTGAACGGACGCCTCGACCTCGTGCAGGCCGAGGCGGTCGGAGACCTCGTGGCCGCGGCGACTCCCCTGCAGGCGCGGGTCGCATTCGAG
>JAPOWL010000414.1 GCA_026707615.1 Acidobacteriota bacterium
GCCCGCCGTTCGTCGCCTGCGGCTCCGCTCGGCGCCCAACCCAATCCTTCAGGAGCCCGCGCCGTTCTACGGCGCAGGCTCCTGGTGGGGCTCTGCCTGGCTTCAGCGCTGGCCGGGGCCGGCTTCGCCAGCGCCCAGCCTGCGGCGGAGCGCCCCGCGGAGGCGCAACCTCGTCTGGCGTCGCCTGCGTCCGAGACCCGGCAGACCGCTCATCCTGCGCCCCATCCGGGAACGCTGCAACGAGCGCTCCTCGACCGCTACTGCGTCGTCTGCCACGACGAGCGCCGCCGCACGGGTGGTCTGGCCCTCGACACGCTGGACGTCTCCCGCGTCGGGCAGGCGCCCGAGATCTGGGAGCGCGTCGTGTTGAAGCTGCGCGGCGGGATGATGCCGCCCGCCGGCCGCCCGCGTCCCGAGCCGGCGGAGTACGACGGCTTCCGCGCCTGGCTCGAGTCGGAGCTCGACCGCGCTGCCGCGTCGCGTCCGGACCCGGGACGCGTGCCGACGCACCGCCTGAACCGCGCGGAGTACGCCAACGCGGTCCGCGACCTGCTGGCGCTCGAGATCGACGGGGCGGAACTGTTGCCGGCCGACGACGTCGGCCACGGCTTCGACAACCTCGCGGGCACCCTTGCTCTCTCGCCGGCGCTCATGGAGCGGTATCTCTCGGCCGCGCGGCGCATCAGCCGCCTCGCGGTCGGGGACCCGTCGATCGGGCCGGGGTTCACCTCCAGGACGTACGTCGTGCCGATCAACCTGGCGCAGAACGACCGGATGAGCGAGGACCTGCCGTTCGGCTCGCGCGCCGGGCTCGCCGTGCGCCACCGCTTTCCCCTCGACGGCGAGTACGTCGTCACCATCCGCCTGCAGCGGAGCGTGTACGAGTACATCGTCAACCTCGACGAGTCGCACGACCTCGACCTGCGCATCGACGGCCGCCGCGTGGCCCGCTTCGCCGTCGGGGGGGAAGCCCCCGCGCGGCCTGCCCCGGTGAGCTTTTCCGGCACCTTCGTGGCCGCCGGCGGACGCGGCTACCCGAGTCAGGCGTGGGACGACTACCGGACCGGGGCCGACGAGGGTCTGGCGGTGCGCGTGAACGTGGACGCCGGCACGCGCGTCGTGGGAGTGTCGTTCGCCGGCAAGTCGTGGGAGCACGAGGGCGTGCTGCAGCCGCCGCTGCGCGAGTACGGCGCGACGGTCACGGAGACTACCGACACCTCGTCGCGGCCCGAAGGGCCGGGCGTGGGGAGCGTGGGCATCGACGGGCCGTACGCGGCCCGCGGGCCGGGCGAGACGGCCAGCCGCGCGCGCATCTTCGTCTGCCGCCCGGGCGAGCCTGCCGGCGGCGGGAGGGCCGGGCCGGAGGCGGAGCCGCGACGGACGAATGGCTCGCGGCAGGCGGCCGATGGAAGCGATGGAGCTTGCGCGCGCACCATCCTCGCCCGCCTGGCGCGGCGCGCCTTCCGGCGGCCGATCGGCGACGAGGACCTGGCGCCGCTGCTCGCCTTCTACCGGACGGGCAGCGCGGCGGGCGGGTTCGAGGCTGGCATCCGGACGGCGATCGAGCGCCTGCTCATCGACCCGGAGTTTCTCTTCCGCATCGAGCGCGACCCGGACGGCCTCGCGCCGGGCGCCCCCTACCGGCTCGCAGACCTGGAGCTCGCTTCGCGGCTGTCGTTCTTCCTCTGGAGCAGCATTCCGGACGACGAGCTGCTCGACGTCGCGGCCGAGGGCCGGCTCTCCGACCCCGCCGAGCTCGAGCGCCAGGTGCGGCGGATGCTTGCCGACCCGCGCGCCGCGGCGCTGGTCGAGAACTTCGCCGGCCAATGGCTGGCGCTCCGCAGCGTGGACGGCCTCGCGCCGGATCCCAACCTCTTTCCGGAGTTCGACGAGAACCTGCGGGAGGCGCTGCGCCGGGAGACCGATCTCTTCCTGGAAAGCCAGCTCCGCGAGGACCGTAGCGTGGTGGACCTCCTGCGCGCCGACTACACGTTCCTCAACGAGCGACTCGCGCGGCACTACGGCGTTCCGAACGTCGCGGGCAACCACTTCCGGCGCGTGACGTTGCCGGACGGGAGGCGGGCCGGGTTGCTCGGACACGGGAGCGTTCTCGCCGTGACTTCGTACGGCAACCGGACGTCGCCGGTGCTGCGGGCCAAGTGGCTGCTCGAGAACGTGCTCGGAACCCCGCCGTCGCCGCCGCCGCCGGACATCCCGCCGCTGCCGGAGAGTGGGGCGGAGGCCGGCGAGCCGCGCACGGTCCGCGAGCGCCTGGCCCAGCACCGCCGCAACGCCGCCTGCGCCATCTGTCACGCGCCGATGGACCCCCTCGGGTTCGCGCTCGAGAACTTCGATGCCCTCGGCGGCTGGCGCACGCTGGACGCCGGCGTCCCGATCGACGCCTCGGCCGTCCTTGCGGACGGGGCGACGCGCTTCGCCGGACCCGTCGGGCTGCGCGAGGTACTGCTCGACCGCTCCGGGCAGTTCGTCGAGACGGTGACCGAGAAGCTGCTGACCTACGCGCTCGGCCGCGGGATCGAGCACTACGACCGGCCGGCGATCCGCGCCATCGCGCGGGCGGCCGCCGCCGACGACTACCGCTGGTCGTCCCTGATTCTGGGGATCGCCCGGAGCACGCCGTTCCGCATGCGGAGGACGGAGTCATGATCATCACCCGCAGGGCGCTGCCGCGCCGGACAGTGCTGCGCGGAATCGGCGCGGCGCTGGCGCTGCCGCTCCTCGACGGCATGGTGCCGGCGCTCACCGCGCTCGGGCGGACGGCGGCGGGCCCCGTCCGCCGCTTCGGCGTCGTCTACGTGCCGAACGGCGTGGTGATCGACGAGTGGACGCCCACCGCCACGGGCCGCGGGTTCGCCTTCCCGCCGATCCTCCAGCCGCTCGAGCCGTACCGCGAGCGTCTCACGGTGCTGACCGGTCTCACGCAGAACGTCCGAGGCCTGACGGCGCAGAGCGGCGCCGTCCACGGCCGTTGCGCGACCAAGTTCCTCACGGGCGCCATTCCGCGGCCGTTCGGGCAGGAGGGGAACGACTTCCTGGCCGACGTCTCGCTCGACCAGCTCGTGGCGCGCGAGATCGGCCGCGATACGCAACTCGGGTCCCTGGAGCTGTCGCTGGAGTCGGGCGACAAGGGCGCCGGCACCTGCGACGGCGGCTACAGTTGCACCTACAGCCACACTCTCGCCTGGCGCGGCCCGCGGACGCCGCTGCCGATGGAGCACAACCCGCGCGTCGTCTTCGAACGGATGTTCGGCGATGGCGGAAGCACCGATCCCGCGGCCCGGCGGGCGCAGGCCCGGCACAGCCGCAGCCTGCTCGACTCGGTCGGCGAGAAGGCGGCCGACCTCGCGCGCACGCTGGGGCCGGGTGATGCCGCCAAGCTGACGGAGTACCTCGACGCGGTGCGCGACATCGAGCGCCGAATCCAGCGCGTCGAGGCGCAGGCGGCGCACGAGCTGCCGGCGTTCGACCAGCCGGCGGGGGTTCCCGCGAGCTTCGCGGACCACGCGCGGCTGATGTTCGACCTGCAGGTGCTGGCCTACCAGAGCGACCTGACGCGGGTCATCACGTTCATGGTCGGCCGCGAGTTCAGTAGCCGCACCTACCCCGAGATCGGTGCCCCCGGCGGCCACCACCCACTCTCGCACGAGCACAGCGCCGCCAGCCGCGAGCAGCTCGTCCGCATCAACCGGCACCACGCGGAGCAGTTCGCCTACTACCTCGGACGGCTGGCCGCGACCCCGGACGGCGACGGATCGTTGCTGGACAACGCGATCCTCTACTACGGGGCGGGCATGGCCGAGGGCGACCACCAGCCGTGGAACCTGCCGCTGGTGGTGGCGGGGGGCGGCGGCGGGCGGCTCGCGGGCGGCCGGCACGTCCGCTTCGACGCCGGCACCGGCGGCGGCCGCTCGGTCGAGGGAGGGACGCCGCTCGCCAACCTGCACCTGACCGTGCTCGAGAAGCTGGGGCTGCCGCTCGACCGCATCCACGACAGCACCGGCCGCCTGGAGCTGTAGGGGGGGCAGGTCGTGGCGCAGCACTCCGTCCGGACCCTGTGTCGGATGGCCGGCCCCGAGCCCCGCGCGCTGGTGCGCTCGCCGCGAAGGCAGGCGGCTGCGGCACCGCGCCGCGACGGTGAGACGGGCAACGGCCCGGCGGGGCGCCGGCGCGGTTCGTGGGCCGGCGTCGTGATGGTCCTGATCGCCGTCCTCGCGCCGCCCCGCAGCATGGGGGCCCAATCCGACTCCGAGACCGGCGTCCCACTGCTGGTCGCCGCCGTCCGGGCCGGGGATCGCGGCGCGGTGAACGCACTCCTCGCGGCCGGGGCCGACGTGAACGCTCCGCAGCCGGACGGGGCGACGGCGCTCCACTGGGCGGTGCACCGGCAGGACGTCGAGACCGCGCGCGCGCTGATTCGGGCGGGAGCCGACGTCGGGGCGGCGAACGATCTGGGCGTGACGCCGCTTCTGATGGCGTGCCGCCGCGGCCAGGGCGGGCTGGCGGCGCGCCTCCTGGAGGCGGGGGCGGATCCGAACGCAGCGCTGCCGAGCGGGGAGACGCCGCTGATGGCGGCCGCCAGAGCAGGCAGCCCGGCGGCGGTCGAGGCCCTGCTGGAACGCGGCGCGGGCGTGAACGCGGCAGAGGCGACGCGCGGCCAGACGGCCCTGATGTGGGCCGTCGCCAATCGGCGGCCGGCCGTCACGCGCGCGCTCCTTGCCCACGGCGCCGACATCGCGGCCCGCACCCGGACCCGGCGTCGCGTCTACAACATGGGCGGCAGCCGCTCCGCCGGTTCGGCCTCCCGGGGCATCGCCCTGGAAGAGGTGACGGAGGGGGGCTCGACGGCACTCCTCTTTGCGGCCCGCTCGGGCGATCTCGAGTCCGCCCGCCTCCTGGTCGCCGCCGGAGCCGACGTGCACGATGCGACCGCCGACGGCAACACGGCGCTCGCCATCGCCGCCCACAGCGGGCACGGTTCGCTGGCGGTGTTCCTGCTCGAGCAGGGCGCCGACCCGAACGCGGCCCCGCTCGGCTACACCCCGCTCCACGCCGCGGTGCTCCGGGGCACCCTGCGCGACCGCGGCGTCCGGAACGAGGATCCGGAGGCCGGGGTGCCGCTGGTGCGGGCGCTCCTCGCGCACGGCGCCGACCCGAGCGCGCGGCTCCTGCGGGGGACGCCGGTGCGGCGCTGGAGCCACGACTTCGCCTTCATGGACCGCTGGGTGGGCGCCACTCCGTTCTGGCTCGCCGCCCACTTCCTCGAGGTGGAGATGATGCACGTCCTCGCCGCCGCCGGCGCCGACCCGCGCACTCCGAGCCGCGACGGCGCGACGCCGCTCATGGCCGCGGCGGGGCTCGGCTACAACCGCGGCGGCGGAAGCGCGTTCATCCGTGACCGGCGGGACTTCTCGTCCTACAACCCGGTGGAGTCGGCGGCCCTCGGCTCGGCGATCCCAGCCGCGGAAGAGCGGCTGGCGCGCGAGGCGGTGGCCGTGGCCCTCGATCTCGGCGCGCGCGTCGACGCGGCGAACGACGCTGGCGACACTGCTGTTCACGCGGCGGCGTCGCACGGCATGAACAGCGTGATCGAGCTGCTGGCGACCCGGGGCGCCGACGTGCGGGCGGAGAACGGTCGCGGCCAGACGCCGCTCGACGTGGCCGTCTACTCGGACGGGATCGCCGGGGACCGCCTTGTCCGCCAGTCGACGGCCGAGCTGCTGCGGTCTCTCGAGGGTGCCGCCGCCGCGTCTCCGGGGGATCCGGCCGCGCCGGCCGGGAATCCAGCCGCGCCGCCTGAGCACGCGGAGGCCCGCGCCCTGACCAACCCCGTTCCCGCGACGCCCGCATCGTTCGCCGCGGGGGCGGCCGCCTACGCTCGCTACTGCGCCTCCTGCCACGGCACGACCGGTCGGGGCGACGGTCCGCTCGCCGCCGCGACCGCGGCCTACGGTGCTCGCCCGTCGAGTCTCGCCGACCCTGCGTGGCAGCACGGCGCCAGCGACGGCGAGATCTTCGTCGCCATCCGTGACGGCATCGGCCCTGCCTTCGCGATGGACGCCTTCGGCGCCCGCCTGGCGGAACGGGACATCTGGAACGTCGTGAACTTCCTGAAGCAACTCCCCTGAGTTGCGCGGTCCGCGCGCTGCCGCCTCGCTTGTCCCGCACGCATGGAACCCGGGCCGCGCAGACTCCTGCCACCGGCGGGAGCCGATACAGTCGCGATGTGGAGGGCCCGCACTTCGCCGGCTGGAGTCCGGAGCAGGTTGCGGCTGCCCGGCGCTGGGTGCGGACGTGGCAGAAGGCCGGGCCACGCCTGGAGCAGGTGCGCCGAGACGAGTTGCGGCGGCTTGACGCGCAGCACGCCGTCGCCCTGCTCTGCGGCGAGGCCGACTACACGGTGCCGCCGCGCGCCCCCCGGCCGACGTCGGGCCTCGTCGAGCAGCAGCGCTGGTTCAGGCTCGCCACACGCCGGTGATTGAGCTGATTCGGGTAGCCGCGGACCTGCAGGCTTTCTGCGACGCCCGGGGCTGGCGCCTCTGCTTTGTCGACATCGCCCTCGGCGGGTTGCCGTTCGAGGAGAGGCTCGTCGAGCGCGCCACCCGTTCCCGTTCCCCGGGGACGTTCCCCTGCGCACCGGCTCGGCGGAGGATCTGGTCGTCCTCAAAGCGCCCGATCCCTGCCGCGGCTCAGTAGTCGGACGCCCGGAGCGAGGCCCGGACGATCTCCCGGTCGTTGCGGTGCACGATGTGGCCGTTGGCGTACGCCGGGTGCGTCCAGTTGACGACGCGCTCCGCGATCGCCCCGTGCGGCGTCCGCGTGCCGGAGCTGCTGGTCGGCTCGATCAGCTTCGTGCGGGCCAGCTCGACGTAGCCGGTCGGCGTGAAGCGGGCGAGGATCAGGTCGCCGATGTCGTTGTTGACGAAGTAGCGGTCCTCGTGCTGCACGAGGTGGGCGCTGCTCCAGCGGACCTCGACCGTCATGTCGCGGCTCATCCAGAGGCGCTCGCCCGTCCGGGCGTCGAGGCCGCGCAGCTCGCCGTAGCTTCCGACCCCGAAGATGGTGTCCCCGACGATGACCGGCGTCGTGACCAGGGCGTGCAGGCCCTCGGTCTGGTCCGGCAGCTCGCTGCGGCTCCCGCCGCGCCACAGCTCCGTCGCGGCGGGCCGGTCGCCGCTGAGGCGCATCATCATCGAGCCGCTGAAGAACTGCGACACGAATAGGTAGTCGCCGCTGCGCACCGGCGTCGCGACGGACACCGCGGCCGGTACCTCCCAGGGGTGCTCCCAGTACACCTCGCCCGTCTCGGGATCGAGCGAGGCGAGGGCTTCCGGATGCCAGATGATGAGCTGGCGTGCGCCGCCCGCCTCGTAGATCACCGGGTGGGCGTAGCCCATCTCGGAGCGGACGGGGAGCGAGCGCCACAGCTCCTCGCCGGTGTGCTTGTCGAAGGCGACGACGAGCGCGTCCGGCTCGCCGCCGACGAGCGCGATCAGCCGGTCGCCGTCGACGAGCGGGGCGCTCGCGACGCCGTAGACGGGGACGCTCGTGTCGTAGTCGGCGACGTAGTCCTTCTCCCAGCGGACGGCGCCGGTCTCGACGTCGAAGCAGAACAGCCGGCCGGTGGCCCCGAGCACGTAGACGCGGTCGCCGTCGACGGTCGGCGTGGCGCGCGGCCCCACGGCGTAGGAGTAGACCAGCATCCGGTAGGTGGTCTGCCACTCGTGCGTCCAGAGGATCTCGCCCGTCTGCTCGTCGAGGGCCAGGGCGCGCTCGGTGCCGTCGACGGTGCGCGACTCGGGATCCTCGAACCAGTCGGCGACGAAGATGCGCCCGTCCGAGACCGCCGGCCCCGAGTAACCACCTCCGAGCGGCGTGCGCCACGTCACCTTCAACTGCTCCGGCAGCGTCTCCACGATGCCGGTCTCGTGCCACACGCCGAGGCGGCCCGGGCCGCGGAACTGCGTCCAGTCCTCGGCCAGGACCGGCACGGTGGCGAGGGCCGCGACGGCGGCGACGGCGAGCGCCAGGAGTCTCCGCCGTGGAACTTGTGAAACCGGTGTTGGGTTGCGGTACATGCCTTGGTCTCCCGACCGGGCCCGGTCACTCGCCGCGACTGACGACGACGATCGGGGACTGCGTCAACGTGCCGGCGGGTGGGAAGTCGGCGGCCGGGATACCGGAGAGCCCGGAAGGCACCTCTTCAATCGCGGTCGCCACGATACGTACCCCTTCCGCCGTGATCCGCGCCGAGCGCAGGATGCCGTCACTGACGATGACCGGGTTGACATGCCACGCGCCGTCCGCGTCGACCGTCGCCTCCCCCTGAAAGAACCACCGGTCGGCGGCGGGGGAGAAGACGAACACCAGGATGCGTTGCGTGGAGATGCCGACAGAGGTGCCGGCCACGGTCAACTCGCGCCCCACGACGGCGCCGTCCGCGGGTTCCGTGATGGCAAGCTGCAACTCGGAGGGCTGCGCCGGCGCGGGTCCCGCGCCGAGCCACAGCAGCGGGAGGATCAGGCAAGCCGCCCGAGTCATCGGATCTCCTCCTCCAGGGTCTGCGTCTCGCCGCGCGACACTCGCCAACGCGCGCGACCCGGGGCGCGAACGGAACTCAAGAACGACCCTATCACACCGCATCCCTGCGACCTGCGTCAGAGGCTTCCACTCGCGCGGTCCGGAGTCGGCACTCGAATCCCCCGCTACATCCGTACCGGCCAGCCGACCGCGCGGCGACCGACGGCCTGAGCCGTGGCCCCTGGATCCGGTCACGGCGAGGGCCACCGCCGCGGGCGAGGGTTGCTCGAAGCCCTACCCTGCGGCCGCCGGCCGAAAGACGAACGCGCGCGCCAGTATCTTGATAAAGGAGGAAACTCTGGATCTCTGCCCCGTTCCGCTCGTCGACGAACTGCGGCGCCTGATCCCCGAGTGCGACGTAGCCGGCGGATCGTTTGCGCACTGGTTGCCGCATCCCGGCACCGTAGCGCCGGCTGAACGTGCCGAGATGCTGGAGACGGCGAGACGAGAGGCGACGCGCTCGTGTCTCATCGATCTCCTCGTGCGCGTCGGGCTTGGCGCCAGGGAGCCGGCGCGGCTCGCCTCCGGGGCACGGAAATGGCCGAAGGGCTATACCGGGAGTGTCAGTCACAAGGGAACGACTGTCGTGGCGGCGGTCGCCTCGATCGACCGGGCGCTATCGATCGGCGTCGACGTCGAACGGATCGATGCGGACGGTGCACCCACGATTGTCGGGCTGAACGCGTTCGAGCAGCCTTGGTCTGTCCCGGACGCCGAGGGACGCGTCGCGGAAGGTGTTCGTGAATCGGTACGCCGACAGCACTGGGTCGTCCGTCCATGGACCCGTCTCCCCGGCCAACCGCCGCAGGTAGATGCGCTGGCGTACGGCCGTGAACCGCCAGAGAACGGGATACAGCTTGGACGGCCGGGGCTGGGAGCGTCTAATGGCGGTTGTCACACCGGTCTCATTGATCGAGCCACGGCGGCTTCGAGCTCTGGGTCTCGCGGGTGCGTAACGCGACGCAGGCGATTCTGTCCAAACGCCAGCGACGGCCACGCATTCGGCGCCACCCGAGCGCGTCACAGGAGCCCATGACGTTCTGGCAGAATCGGCCACGGATGGTCGTCGGATTCAGGAGCCGGGGCAATGCCACCTGCTTGGGGGCGTAGAACACGAGGGCCTCGTTCAGGATGTGTTCACGCGTCGCCATCGTCGATCACAGCCAGATCGCGCGGGTTCGACAGGTGCCAGCGTTGCCCGTCCCGCCGCAGGTCGCCTTCGAGCGACACGGTCCAGCGGTTAGCGTGCGCTTGCGCTATCGTGCGGTATTCGGAGGGGCTGAAGTCCGCCCTGACCGACGTCAGTGCGCCGTCGATCACCACCTTGATGGTTGCCCGACCTTCGGGCTCGGAGTGGTCGCGGGCGAGCTTGGACACGTAGCCCTGGATGCGCTCATCGACCCGTTCCTGCCGGTCGCTCAGGATCTGCGCCGCCTCGCGGAGTACCGGAGCGTCGGGCGGCTCGAAGGTCACGATTGCCCGACGCGAGTCGTGTTCCTCATTGAGCGGTCGGGTCAGTGCCCAACTGACGGATACTTCCAGTCCGCCACCGACGTCGATCAGCTCGGCGGCGGCGTTGCACAGGTTCGCACTGACTCCGTCCGGCACTCGTTGATCGAAGGCTCGAAAACGGTCTCCCCGATTGACCAGGTCCGTGGCCTGGCGCGCCGCCCGAAGACCGGCCACGAGCATGCGGTTGGCGCTGCGTTCGAACGGCGGCGCGAACAGGTGGGCCTGCTCAGGCTCCGCCAAGGACGGGGAAACGGGAACCCGCAGGTTGACGATGAAACTGCCCGGCTCGGTATGGTCCAACCGAACGCCGGCGACGTATGTCGAGGCGCGGTCGTTGCGCCCTGCGCGGAAGCGGCGCTGTGGGCGCACTGTGGAGCAGGCGGCGGCGAGAAGCAACTGGCGGGATCCGGACAGCAGCTCGACGCCCGCGTCGAGGGCGAGCGAGTGATCGTCGTGCGCCCTTGGCAGGCGAACGCGAATCAGGTCGACAGCCGCCAGCGACAGGTCGGCGAGAACTGCGGAGGGGCGGCGGTCCTCCGTCCGGCTCACGATTTCGGCAAGCTGGAGGACGCGAATCGGGTAGTCGGCGAACCGGGTGGATGCCGGCACGAGCACTGTCTCGCGATCGTCGGACCGTCGGTACACGTCGCCGCGGTCGACGCGGTACGCGCCCGTGTTCTTCCACCCGTGCGCAGCGAGATAGGCACGCACGCCGAGCGGGGTGATGGTCTCGGCGACGGCGATGATGTCGTCACTCATGCGTCCATCCTCTCGCTGCTACCATCAGCGGAGCCATCCCCGATGTCCCGATGCGCTGCTGTTCCGGTATGGTGATCGTCGTCATCTCACTGTCCGTCGCGGCGCGCCCGGCCAACGACATCCACCAGCCGCAGCGCCGCATCGTCAGGTCGTCGACGGTGCACGTCAGCCAGTCGGCGCACGCCGGCGGCAGTTCGAGCACGATCAGCAGGAGCGGCGTCATGCGATCGGCGATCAGATCGTTGTAGTTCTTTCTCGACAGCCTGAAGCGCAGGCCGTCAGTTCCCCGACTGGGGGTCGATGTCGCCTTGAGTTGGACGTCGAACTGCGTGCCGGTCTCGTCGCCCGAGCGGATCGTGGCGTCGACGCTCGCGACGTCAGGCTGCGGGCCTCGTTGGCAGGTGTAGCCTGCGTGGGCAGCAAGCGCGGCCAAGTAGGCGAACGACAGCTCGGCCTTGCGGTCGTTGTCGCTCAGAATGGCGTCATCCATCGGTTACCCCCGGCCCCCGTTTGATCTGCCGGCCGGTGATTCCCGCCGCGGTCGTCGGCCGCGGTTCATTCGTCGGCTTCCCGGAGGCGGCGCGGCTCGGACTCCCGGAGCCGGCCTCGACGCGGGCCCGGTCTCTCTGGAGACAGCGCCGCCGTCATCGGTCGACATCGGTGACTTCCCCGCACGAGCCTCCTCGGCGCAGGCCAGGCGCACCCCGGGGCGACTCGCTGGGGACAGCCGGGTCGACGACCAGCTCGACGAGCCACCGGCGCGAGCGGACGTGGACCAGCTCTCCCGTGCACGGCGCCGTTTCGGGGAGGGTTGCGGCCACGGTAGCCTGGCTCGCCACCTATGCCACCCGGTCTTCCACGGCCAGCCGGCGTCCGACTACCCGAAGTGCCTTCTCGATCTGGCTGATGTGGGTTCGGTGATCGGGATTGAGGAGGCGGCGGACGACGGACTCGCTCAGCCCCAGCCGGTCCGCAAGAGCCGTCTTGGTCATGCCCTGCTCGCGCATCGCGGAATAGAGCACGAGCTTCGCGGCGACCAGCGGGGGAACGGCAACCAGAACCTGACCGGGCGCTGCCGGACTCGGAACGGGTATGTCCCACCGCTCGTGCACGTGGCCGGCGAGCGCAGCCGCCAGGGCATCCTCCGCCATCGTCAAGGCCTCGGCCCGATCGTCCCCGCAGGTGTTGGCGCCGGGAACGTCAGGGAACGACACCACGAAGCCGCCGCGTTCCTCCGGCTCGAGGACGCAGGGGTACAGGTAGCGCATCAGAACGCCTTCCAAGCCGAGGGACGGACCACGAGAGTATCATCGCCCGGCAGGCCCGAGTCTTCGGCAGGAGCCGAGCCGGTGAGCGGTTCGGGCCCGCAGTTGCTCGAAACACCGCAGAACTCTGCGCCCCGGAAACGTGCCATGGAGTATTCCGTGCGAACGCAGACTCTCAACGCGCCAGCCAGGGCGCGCGATCTCACGATGGAGGGACACCTCATGCGCACCACCCTTGTCCTCGTCCGTGCGGCCGGCGTCTTCGTGCTGTCGATGTGGGCTGCCTCGGCCGCGGTGGGCCAGCCGCTCGGCCCGGTTGCGGAGACCAGCCTGGGAACGCTCGCGGGCGAGCGGGTGGCGGGCCACGACGACGTCCTCGTCTTCCGGGGCATCCCGTACGCCGAGCCGCCGGTGGGCGACGCCCGCTGGCGGCCGCCGATCGCGAAGGCGGCCTGGGACGGCACGCGCGCGGCGACGACGTTCGGGCCGGCGTGCTGGCAGCGCCTCACGCCGGAGTCTTCCATCTACACCCGCGGCGACCTCGAGCGCGCCGAGGACCGCCTCTACCTCAACGTCTGGACGGCGGCGGAGGACGCGGCCGAGGCGCGTCCGGTGATGGTCTGGTTCCACGGCGGCGGGCACAGCGGAGGGTGGGGCAGCGCCAGGGTCTTCGACGGGACGGCGCTGGCGCAGAAGGGCGTCGTGCTGGTCACCATCAACTACCGGCTGGGCCCGTTCGGCTTCCTCGCCCATCCGGCGCTCAGCGCCGAGTCGGAGCACGGCTCGTCCGGAAACTACGGCCTGCTCGACAAGGTGGCGGCGCTGGCCTGGGTGCGCGACAACATCGCGGCCTTCGGGGGCGACCCGGGCAACGTCACCATCTTCGGGCAGTCGGCCGGTTCGTGGAGCGTCTGCTACCTGATGGCGTCGCCGCTGGCGGCCGGGCTCTTCCACAAGGCGATCGGGCACTCCGGCGGCTGCTTCCGCGGCGGCCGGCCCGACCTCGAGGCCGCGCACGCGCAGGGTCTCGCGGCGGCGGCCGCACTCGGGGCGGAGGGCGGCGGAGCCGAGGCGCTCGCGGCGCTCCGGGCCCTCGACGCGCCGGCCGTGCTCGACTCGGACCTCGGTTCCGGGGCCATCGTCGACGGCTGGTTCATGCCGCGGGCGGCGCGCGCCATCTTCGACGCCCGCGAGCACAACGACGTGCCGGTCATCGTCGGCGCCCTGGCCGACGAGGGCACCACCCTCTATGCCGGCATGCCGGAGCGATCCGCGGCGGAGCTGACCGCGACGCTGCGCGACGAGTACGGCGAGCACGCCGACGCCGTGCTGGCCGCCTACGGCCCGGAGGTGGACCGGTCGACGAAGGGCGGGGCGCAGGCCATCCAGGCCGACCGCAGCTTCGTCTGGGAGATGCGGACCTGGGCCCGCGCGGTGGAGGCGGCCGGCAACCGCGCCTATCTCTACTTCTTCAGCCAGGCGCCGCCGGTGTTCCGGATCTACGTGCCGGAGCGCGCCGCCATCGACCTGCCGGCCGGGCCGCGCGGCTACGGCGCCTACCACTCCGGCGACCTGGCCTACGTCTTCGCCAACACGCGCCTCGTCGGCATCGACTGGACCGACCGGGACCACGAGCTGTCGGACGCGATGTCGCAGTACTGGGTGAACTTCGCGCGCACCGGCGACCCCAACGGCGGCGACCTCCCCGCATGGCCGCGCTACGCGGCGGAGGCGGATGAGTGGCTGGAGTTCGGTTCCGAGCTCCGTGTCACGACCGGGATCCGAAAGGACAAGCTGGACCTTTTCGACATCGTGAACGCGCCGGAGGCCCCGTAACCCCTACACCTCCGACAGGTAGCCCAGCGTCCCGGTGCTGTCGCCGAAGCTCTCCACGGGGAGCCCCAGCTTGTCCAGCACGGCGACGTGCAGGTTCGTGAGCGGCGTGTCGGACGGGTAGCGCAGGTGCCGCCCGCCCGCGACGCTTCCCGCCGCCCCGCCGGCGAGCAGCGTCGGCAGGTCGAGGTGGAAGTGCAGGTTGCCGTCGCTGATGCCCGACCCGTAGACGAACAGGGAGTGGTCGAGGAGCGAGCCGTCGCCGTCCGGCGTGGCCTGCATCCGTTCCAGGAAGTAGCCGAGCTGCCGGATGTGGTGCGTGTTGATCCGCGCCAGCATCGCCAGGTTCTCGGGATCGTTCTGGTGGTGGGAGTAGCCGTGGTGGCCCCCCGGCACGCCGATCTCCGGGAACGACCGCCCGCTCACCTCCCGGCCGAACATGAACGTGCTGACGCGCGTCAGGTCGGTCTGGTAGGCGAGCAGCAGCAGGTCGAACATCAGGCGGCAGTGCTGCTCGAACGTGTCCGGGATGCCGACCGGCTGCTCGACGACCGGCAGCTCGCGGTCGCTCTGCGCCTCCGCCATCCGGATGCGGCGCTCGACGTCCCGGACCGCGTCGAGGTACTGCGTCAGCTTGAGCCGGTCGCCCGCGCCGAGGGTACGCCGGAGGCCGCGGGCCTCGTCGGTCACGAAGTCCAGGATGCTGCGGTCCTGCCGCAACCGCGCCAGCCGCGCCTTGACGTCGGTGCTGTCGGTGGCGCCGAAGAGCCGCTCGAACACCGCGCGGGGGTTGTTCTCCATCGGGAGCGGCGTGGTCGGCGTGCGCCAGGCGATGGTGTTGGCGTAGGCGCAACTGTAGCCCTGGTCGCAGGCGCCGAGCACCTCGACGGAGTCGATGGCCAACTCCAGCGAGGCGAGCTGCGTCTCCTGCCCGAGCGCGCGCGCCGCGATCTGATCCATCGAGACGCCGGCCCGGATGTCGGCCCCTTCCGTCTTCTTGACGTGCACGCCGGTCAGCCAGGTCGAGGCGGCGCGGGCGTGGTCGCCGACCCCCTCGCCCTCCCGGGGGATGGCGACCTTGTCGGCGAGCCCGGTCAGGATGTTCACCCGCTCGCGCACGGGCGCCAGCGGCTCGAGGACCGGCGTGAGCTCCAGCGGCGTGCTGATCGCGTCATCCGGCCCCGGCGGCGTCCACGCGCGCATCTCCACCCCGTTCGGCACGTAGATCGCGCCGAAGCGCCGCACCGGGCGCGCGGCGGCGCTACGGGCCGCGGCGAACGCCGGCACCATGCCGTCGAGCAGCGGCAGCGCCAGCGAGGCGCCGAGGCCGCGAAGTACCGTCCGGCGGGGGAGCGTCCTGTTCGTGATCATCATGGGGAGCCAGCCTTCGTGGGCCGCTGGCGCGCCCCGACGGGCGCGTCCGGAATCTGCGGCGGCGCGACGTCCTGCGTCGCGGGTCTCTGCGGTGCAGACTCCTGGTGCACGCTGACGGGCGCGTCGGAGTCTGCGGAATCCGGCGCTCGCCGCATCCGGAACGGCACGCTCTCGACGATACCCAGAATCAGGGACGACCAGCGGTACCCGTCCGCTTCCGCGTCCCGCAGGATCTTCCGCACGGCCGGTGCATCGCGATGGTCCAGGCCCCGGCCGAGGGCGTAGGTCAGCAGCTTCTCCGTGACCGTCGCCGCGAACTCGGCCGCCCACGGCTCGCGCAGCAGGGCGTCGCGGAACGCGGCCGGACCGTCGAACGGAACGCCGTCCGGGAGCGCGCCCGACGCGTCGATGGGCGCCGCCGCCGCGCCGTCGTGGGTGCGCCAGCGGCCAACCGCGTCGAAGTTCTCGAGAGCGAAGCCGAGCGGGTCGATCTGGGCGTGGCAGGTCGAGCAGGCCGGGCTGGCCCGGTGCTGCGCCATCCGCTCGCGCATCGATGCCGGCCGCTCCGCCGTGCCGTCGTCCTCGGCGAGCTCCGGGATGTCCGGCGGCGGCGGGGGCGGCGGCGCACCGAGCAGGTTCTCGAGCAGCCACTTCCCGCGCACCACCGGCGAGGTGCGGTGCGGATAGGAGGTGACGGTGAGGATGCTGCCGTGGCCGAGCAGGCCGGGCCGCCTCGGGTCGTCGTGCGTCACGCGGCGGAAGTGGCTGCCGTAGACGTTGGGGATGCCGTAGTGGCGGGCCAGACGCTCGTTGACGAACGTGTAGTCGGCGCGCAGCAGGTCGTGCACGCCGCGGTCTTCGCGGAGCTGGCTCTCGAAGAACAGCTCGGTCTCCCGGCGCAGGGCCCGGCGCAGGTTGTCGTCGAACTCGGGGAACCGGGTGGCGTCGGGCGCCACGGTCCGCAGGTTGCGCAGGTACAGCCACTGCCCCGCGAAGTTCTCCACCAGCGCGTCCGAGCGCGGGTCGTCGAGCATCCGCCGGACCTCGCGCTCCAGCCGCTCGGGGTCGCGGAGGTCGCCGCGGGCGGCCGCCTCGATGAGCTCGTCGTCCGGAATGCTGCTCCAGAGGAAGAACGACAGCCGGGAGGCGAGGTCGAGGTCGCCGATGCGGTACGGGACTCCGGGGGCGACGCCGGCCGGGTCCTCCTCGATGCGGAAGAGGAACTTCGGGGATACGAGCAACGCTTCGAGCGCCCACCGAACGCCTTCCTCGAAGCCGCCGCCGGCTTCCCGCCCCGCCTCGTAGGCGGCGAGCAGGGGAGCGACGTCGGCCTCGGCGACGGGACGCCGGTAGGCGCGGCGGGCGAGCGCGCCGAGGATCTCGCGGGCGCACGGCTCCTCCGCCGCAGCATGGTCGGGGACGCAGGTGAAGAGGGCGGCCCGGCTCGGCGTGCCGGCCGGCGCCCGGCCGTCGTAGGGACCGATCACCGCGATCTGCTCCACCGACGGCGCGTTCGGATAGAGGGTGAACGCGAAGCTGGTGATCGGCGGCGGCGGCGGGCGTCCGTCGACCGGCAGCGTCCGCTCGAGCGCTTCGACGAACGAGACGCCGACGCGCCGCGTACCGGCCCGGACCGGCAGCCGCACTTCCAGCGGGCCGCGGCGGTCGAGGTCGAAGCGCGCGACGCGCGCCCGGTCCAGCCGGACCTCGAGCTGGTGCCCTGCGCGGGCCCGGCCGCGGAGGGAGATCCGGATGACGTACTCCGCGTCGAGCGGGAAGTGGTGGCGCACCGCGAGCCCGCCGCGCGATCCGAACGGCAGGTCGTCGCCTGCCCGGCCGTCCTGCGCCAGGAGCGGCGACGTCCGGTAGGCGGCGGTCGTCGGCCGCAGCGTCGGATCGCCGACCGCGCTCCGGCTGATGCGGGCCGCGGCCAGCAGGTAGCGCTCGAGCAGTCCGGGGGAGACGGTAAGGACGTCGCCGACGTTGTCGAAGCCGTAGCTCGACTCGTCGGCCGGCAGCAGGGCGCGGCCGTCGACCTCCAGGGCCAGCAGGTCGCGGATCGCGTTGACGTACTCCGTGCGGTTGAGCCGCTGCACGGCCGGGCGGCCCGGATCGGGATCAGCCTCGGCGGCGACGTCGAGTGCGGCCTCCAGATACGTGACGACCCCGGCGTAGGTCGCGGCGTCCGGACGGGCGCGCGGAGCCGGCGGCATCGTCGCCGTCCGGAGCTTCCGTACCACCTTCTCCCAGATCGCGGCGTGCGCACCGACGTGCTCCGGATCCACTGCGGCCAGCGTCAGGCCGGCGGTGCGGAGCCGGTCGTTGTGGCACGTGAGGCAGTAGCGGTCGAGCAGGGCGCGCGTCGACGCGGCCGCGGCCGGCGCGCCCTCGAACGCGAGTGACGAAGCGGCGGCGCCGGCCGCGGGCAACGCCGGGGCCGCGCCGCCGGTCGCCTGCGCGCCCGCGGCGGGGGCCATCGTCCCGAGCGCGACCGCCGCCGTGATGCCGGCGGCCCCGATCGCCTGCCTCGTCCTCGTCATCCTCCGTCCTTTGCCGACCCCCGGGGAGGTCGTCATCTTCTTCAATCGACCGGCGCCCGCTCGCCGGTGCGGGGTCACGGTCGTCCGGTCGACGGCGCCGCCGCCCCGGCCTCGTCGCCGTAGCTCGTCAGGCCGAAGGTCAACTGGATGCCGGCGTCCGAATCGGCGCCGAGCGCGAGGAGTTCGGCCGCGGCCTCGGCGTGACGGACGAACGTGGTGCAGCAGATGAGATGGCCCTCCGCGATCCGCAGCGGCGTCTGCCGGGCCGCGTTCTGCGCGTCGAGGTCGGCGCCGCGGTCGACAAGGAACCGAATGGCGCGGTTCGCGTTGTGGTAGGCGGCGGCGTGGAGCGCCGTCTCGCCGTGGTCGTTGGCCGCATCGATGTCCAGGCCCAGCTCCAGGCCCGCGGTGAGCGCCTCGACCGCCTTCGCCTCGGTCCAGTCGTAGTAGGTGATGTCGGTCGCGGCCCGCTTGCCGAGGCCGGCGGCCAGCATCAGCGCGTTCGTCCCGTCGTCGGTCGTCGCTCCGGTGTCGGCCCCCGCGGCGGCCAGCAGCCGCATCATCGCGGCGTCGACGGACTTCGCGGCCACGAGGAAGGGCGTGGATCCGATCTGCGTGAGCCGGCCCGAGCCGGGGGAGGTGAAGACCCCGATCTCGAACGCGTTCGTCAGCCGCTGCGGCCGCTCGAGTCGGGCGTCGGGGTCGGCGCCGCGGGCCAGGAGCATCTCGGCAATGGCCAACTGCCCGGTGGCCGCGGCCAGATGCAGCGCGGTGTAGCCGGCCTCGGCGGGGCGCGGGTCGGCGCCGCGCTCGATGAGCAGGCGTGCGACGGACGTGCGGTGCTTGGTGAGGGCCAGCATCAAGGCGGTCACGCCGTCGGGCCCCGCGTCGTCCACGTTCGCCCCCGCGGCCAGCAGCACGCCGACCACCTCCGGGTCGCCGGCCAGCACGGCGTGCAGGAGTGGCGTGAACCCGCCCTCCGGCCGTGGCGGGTCGCGGTCCCCGTCGCGCGGCAGCACGGCGGGGTTGACCGCCTCCGACGGGCTCAGCACTATCGCTTCCCGCACGATGGGGCGTCCCTGCCGGGTCCGGACGCGGGTGCGCGCACCCACGTCCGCGCCGACCTCGGCGAGCAGGGTTACCACCCGCGGGTGGCGTTCCGCGGCTGCAAACATGAGCGCCGTGTGACCGCCGTGCGTCGCCGGGTCGACGTCGGCGCCAGCCGCGATCAGGAGCCGCACGACGGAGGCGGCGCCCGCCCGCGCGCCCATCATCAGCGCGGTCTCGCCGGCCGGGCGGCCGGCGTTCGGGTCGGCGCCCGCGGCCAGGAGCCGCTCGGCCATCGCTGTGCTTCCGTTGGCGCTCGCCAGCATCAGGGGCGTCACGCCGAGGTCGTTCGCCGCATCCGGGCTGGCGCCGGCCCGGAGCAGCAGATCGGCGATGTCGACGTCGTCCCAGTGCGCGGCCCAGGCCAGGGCCGTGGCCCCGTCGGCCTGCGGCGCATCGGGGTCCGCTTCCGTCGCCGCGAGCGCGCGCACGGCGCCTCTGTCGCGGTTCTCCGCGGCATCCGCCAGCGGGCTGTCGCTGGCAGCACCCGCGGGCGCGGCACGGACAGGCAGAGCGGTGGCGGCGGGCGGCACGGGAGCGGGCAACGGCCCGGCCCCCGGGGATGGCACGGGAGCGGCGAGCAACGCGGCGCGGGCGGGCGGCACGGGAGCGGTGCGTCCCACGGCGCCGACGGGCGGAGCGGCGCCCGCAAGAAGAAGGCCGGCGGTCAGGAGGAAGCCGGCGCGGAGCGCCGGGCCGCGCGCGCGTTCCCGAACGGACGCGGACAGATGGTGCGAGGCGGCCACTTCCATGTCCAAGCGTTACCGCGTGCATCCTACCGCACGCTCTGCGCCGGTTTCCAGTCGTGGTTCATCGATGTCACCACGCTCGATCCTCATCGCGATGCTCATGAATTGACACCCCGATGTCTCACCTCTGGCGTCACCTGCATGAGGACGACGCTGAGCCTGGATGACGATGTCGCCGCCAAGCTGCGGGACGAAACCCGGCGCAGGAAGACGAGCTTCAAGGCGGTCGTCAACGACTGCCTGCGTCGAGGGCTCGAGGCGCCGTCGGAGGCGGAGCTCGCCACGCCCTTCTCGGTCGAGCCGCGGCCGATGGGTCTCAGAGACGGTCTCGACCTCGACGACGTCGGCGGGCTGCTCGAATCTCCTCGACGGACCGGTGCGGCGATGACGCTGGTCGATGCCAACGTGCTGCTCTACGCCTGCGACTCCGAGAGTCCCCATCAGGCGCCGGCGCGGCAGTGGCTTGCGGCCGAGCTGTCCTCGGGCCGGCCGGTGCGGCTCGCCCTGATCACGCTGCTGGCGTTTGTCCGAATCGCCGCGGACCGCCGCGTCTTCACGCGACCGCTGTCTCCCGGCGAAGCGTGCGCGCTGGTCGAGCGCCGCCCCGCGCCGCGCCGCTTCCTCGGGACCGGCCCGAGGACGACCGGCGGGCGGGGCGGCGGGAACTCGGGACGGCCGATGCACGTCACAATGGCCCGATGGACCGATGGAGTGCGGGCGCCCTCTGGCTGGGCGGGGCGGCCCTGATCGCGGTCGCCGCCGTCGCTCTGCTCGCCGGAGGTGGCGGCGAGACGGAGGTGGACCGGCTCGCGAGCCTGCTTGACCTGCAGCCGGGCGACACGGTGGCCGACGTCGGGGCCGGTACCGGCTGGCTGAGCGTGGAGGTCGCGCAGCGGGTCGGCCCGGGCGGCCGGGTGTTCGCCACCGAGCTCTCCGCCTCGCGGCGCGACGACATCCGCGAATCGGTCGCGGCGGCGGGCCTCGGCAACGTCACGGTGGTGGAGGCCGGCGAGCGCGAAACGAACCTGCCGCCCGCCTGCTGCGACGCGATCTTCCACCGCCGCGTCTACCACCACCTGGCCCATCCGGCGGCGACGAACGCCAGCCTCTACGCGGCGCTCCGGCCCGGCGGCCGGCTGGCGGTCATCGAGCTGGAGTTCGGCGGACTCTTCGGCTTCCTGCGGGCGTGGCCGCACTGGACCGACGACGAGCAGGTGGTCGCGGAGGTCACCGCGGCAGGCTTCACGCACGTTGCGACCGCGGAGTGGCCGCTGGCCGCGCACTACGCGGCGGTGTTCCGCAAGTAGCGCGGGATGCGCGACCGAAGGACATGACCACGCACTCCGTCCGCCGCCACCTGCGGCTCGAGATCGCCGCCTACGACGAGACGATCCGGCACTTCATCCCGGGCTACGAGCCGATGCTGGCGGCGGCGGCCCGCGAGGTCGCGGCGGGCGTCTCCCGGGCCCGCCGGGCGGCCGGGGCGGCGGGCGGGGGGCGGGCGCTGGACGGCGGGGGCGGCCCCCGGGCGCGGGCGGGGGCCCGCCGCGCCCCCCC
>JAPOWL010000155.1 GCA_026707615.1 Acidobacteriota bacterium
GCGCCAGCTCCGCGGCCCCGTCCCCCGCGGGGGACCGCCGCGTCCAGGCCTCGACGACGCGCTCCGCCGCGGCGAGGCGGACCGGGTCGCGGCCGACGACCACGACGTCGACCGCGCGGCCGGCCCCGGCGAGCGCCTCCCAGATCCCGCGGTGCGCCGCGCCCCACGTGCGGACGCCGCTCGGGGTCGCGTCCTCCGCCTGCACGAAGACGAACGTCGCCCGCCCGGCGTCGAGCGCGACCGGGAGCTTGTGCACGAAGTGCCGGCGGCTCTCGCCGACGGCGCCCCGGTAGACCCGCCGCGGGAGGACGCCGGGCGGGACGCCGGCCCCGGTGAGCGCCGCCACCTTCTCGTGCTCGGTCGGCAGCCACGCGAGGCCCCGGTGGTCGAGCACGTAGTCGAGCGACAGCAGGCGCCGCAGCACCACGGACGGCGCGGCCGCGCGGCGGTGGCGGACGTGCTCCGCCCCCAGCGCCCGGTAGAGCGCCCTGGACGAGATGCGGCAGACCCGCAGCCGGGAGCCGCGCCACGGCTCCTCGACCGCCGCCGCCCCGCAGCGCTCGACGAAGCGGTTGGCCAGGGCCGGGTTCTCCCGGCCGATGAACGCGAGGTACTGGCGCCGCAGGAAGACGCCGCTGTGCAGGCAGACCAGCGCCAGCCAGTCCGCGTCGCGGCCCGTCCAGCCCAGCGGCCCCAGCGCCGCGGCCCGCTCGCGGAGGTGCGCGCTCATCCGCCCGTGCTCGTCACGATGCGGTCGCCCTGCAGGAAGCTGATGACGATCCCCATCGGGTTCCAGACGACCAGCTCCGCCGGCACCTCCGCGAGGAACCCGAAGCGGATCGAGACCGACCACGACTCGCGCGCGACCTCCTCCCCGGCCCGCAGCCGGACCAGGTCGAACGTCGCCGCCGCGCCGTGCGGCTCCGCCGGCTGCGGCAGGATGCGCACCGCGACGTCCTCCACCGCCAGCTCCTCCGGCGCGAGGCCCGCGGCGGCCGTCGCCACCTCCTCGGCCGCCGCGCGGTAGGCCTCGTTCGCGACCGCGGGGGTCAGGAACCGCAGCGAGCGCGTCCAGTACTCCTCCGCGGTGGCCCGGCGCCGGGAGTAGTGGTCGACGACGAAGCGGTGCAGGAAGTAGCCCGTGGTCGGGTCGAGCGGGTCGGCCTGGGCCTCCATCGCCTCGTAGGCGACCGCCTCCGCGCGGCCCACCTCGTCCACCCGCACGACGAGCGGCTTCGGCTGCGGCGCCCACGCGAGGCGCGCGAGCGCGACGGCCAGGACCACGATCGCCGCCGCCAGCACGGCCGTCACCACGCGGAGGTGCCGCGCCGCGTGCATCTGCTCGCCCCAGATCTCCGCGAACTCGCGGGCCGCCATCGCCCTACGCCCCTCCCGCGGCCACGCGGGTCACCTGCACGGCCCGCGTCGAGACGCCGGAGCTGACGTTGCCGGCCCCGGAGATCAGCGTCTGCGTGAACTCGCCGATCTTGAGCGTGGCCAGGCACGCGGCCACGAGGTACGGGAGCGTCACGAGCGAGCGCCGGAGCGCCGTCGTGATCCCGCTCGGGCCGACCCACTCGACCGCGGCGTCGCCCATGTCGCCGGTCCAGCCCTGGACGACGAACAGGCCCAGCTCGGTCACGATGCGGAACACCACGGCCGCGACCGCCCCGTAGAGCGAGTAGACGAGCACCGTCCGGAACCAGCCCCAGAAGAGGAAGGCCAGCGGCGGGACCACGATCCAGGGAATGAAGACCGGGCCGAGCAGGAGCGCGATCGAGAGCGCGATCTGCGCCCACATCACCTGCGCCTGCCCGAGGGCGAAGACGAACACCAGCCCCACGCCCAGCCCGAGCATGATGCCCACCGTCACCGCCATGTCGAACAGCGAGTCGGCGAGCCCCGGGAGATCCGTCAGCGCGAAGACCGCGAAGCGCAGGGCCGAGCCGCCGAAGCCGGAGCGGACCAGCATCTCCTGCGCCGCCGCGGCGGCGACCTGGATCTGCGCGAGCATCGCGTTCCCGGCGTCGGCCACGACCAGCGCCTGCACCCAGCCGCCCATGCCGGTCACCAGCTCCGGCACGCTGCGGCCCGCGCCGGGGAGCGGCGCCGTGTAGAAGCGGAGCATGCCGAGCGGGACGGCGAGCCCGAACACCAGCCGCACGACCGCCGCCATGTTGACGCCGCCGCCGGCGAGCGCCATCTGCAGGCCGGTCCAGACGACCATGATCAGCGCCAGCCCCCGCCAGAGCTGCATCCCGGCGGCCTGGACCGCCGGCGCGACCGCCCCCATCACCTGCCCCGTCAGCACCGACGCCTGCTCCAGGAGCGCCAGCAGGTCCGCGAATCCCATCGCCCCTCCTCCCTGCCGCCGGCCCTACCAGTCCGAGGCCGAGGGCGTGCGGCGGTGGCTCGCGAGCCGCGCCGCGGACGCGGCGGCGACCTCCGCCGCGAACGCCTCCATCTCCGTCCGCGCGCGGAGCGCGTCGGCCCGCCACCGGGCGAGCGCCTCCCGGCGCGCGCGCTCCGCCTCGTAGCGCGCCCGGGCCGCCCGCGCCGCCTCGTACGCCGCGAGCTGCGCCCGCGAGAGCGCCAGCTCCGTCTCCGTGACCGCCGCCGCGAGCTGCGCCTGGCCCACCCGCTGCGTGCGCATCAGGTCGTCGGCGCGCAGGTCGGCCAGCGCCGCCGCGCCCTCGCCCACCTGCCGGGCGAGCGCCGAGGCCGCCTCCGCCGTCGCGTGGGCGTGGACGAGGTCCGCCGAGGAGACGGCCTCGGCGCGCTCGTGGCTCGCGGCGAGCGCCGCCTGCGCGGCGGGATC
>JAPOWL010000429.1:0-1245 GCA_026707615.1 Acidobacteriota bacterium
GGGGGGGAGCGGCCCGGGCCGCCGGTCTGGAGCCCGCGGATCGGTATCCGGGTGGGCGTCGAGCGCCGATGGCGTTGCTACGTGCCCGGTTGCCCCGCCGTCTCGGCGCGGCGCTGAGGCCGGGGAGGCGCTCCCGGGGGTGGCTTCCGGGACAGACCGCGGCGCGAGAGAGTGGCCCCCGGAGGCGTCGCCGGGGAGGCGCTCCGGGGTCGGGCCGCGTCGAGCCTGCGCCCGGGGCGGCGCCGCGTCGAGCAGCTCCCGGCGAGGGTGTCGCGGTCGCCGCCGGGCGGGCGTGCCGGCGGATGCCGTGTGGTACGATCGATGCCCGTTCGCGGACTTCCCGGGCGCACCGGGCGGGCGGCAGTCCCCGGGCGCCCTCCCGACCGAATTCGCAGGACCGCCGATGCCATCCATTCAGGCCACCCGTCTCCGTCGCGGAATGCTGATCAAGCTGAACGACAACCTGTTCCGCGTGCTCGAGCTGCAGCACGTCACGCCCGGGAACAAGCGCGGGTTCGTGACGTCGAAGCTCCGCAACGTGCGCGCCGGCACCCTCACCGATCACAAGTTCAGCTCCGGGGACTTCGTGGAGCAGGCGATGCTCGACGCCCGGCAGATGCAGTTCCTCTACGCCGACGGCGAGGGCTACCACTTCATGGACACGGAGACCTACGAGCAGACCGAGCTCGACGCGGAGACGCTCGGCGACTCGACGAACTACCTCCTGCCCGACGCGACGATCACGGTCGAGTTCTTCGAGGAGGCGCCGGTCGGCATCGGCCTGCCGCTGACGGTCGACCTCACGGTGGAGGAGACCGCGCCCGCCATCAAGGGCGCCACTGCCAGCGCGCAGCTCAAGCCGGCCCGGCTCGAGACGGGCCTCGTCGTGCAGGTGCCGCCCTTCATCGCCAACGGCGACAAGGTGCGCGTCAATACCGAGACCGGCGAGTACCAGGCCCGGGCGTAGGGCGCGTCCAGGTCGCGCGTCAGCGGAACAGCTCGGCGAGGAGGCCGACCAGCCCCGGCCCGGCCGCCATCGGGTCGCCCAGCCAGCCGGGCGGCGTCAGCCAGACGAACGCCAGGATGGCGAGCACCATCAGATCGTACTGCCAGGTGGCGCGCTCGAACGTCCAGAACAGGGCGTGCCACACGGCCAGGACGGGGAGCGAGACGAGCCGCTTCAGGGTCATGCCGGCACCTGTCCGTCGCCGGAGCGCAGCTCGCGCCACGGGAAGTAGATGCGGT
>JAPOWL010000429.1:1255-2801 GCA_026707615.1 Acidobacteriota bacterium
ACGGTGACCACCGACAGCACCAGGATGACCCAGAGAACGGCTGCCATCCGGTTCGTGAACGCGCCGATCATGAAGAGCACGATGCGCTCCGGCCGCTCCATGAAGCCGACCTTGCACAGCGGGATGATCGACTCGGCGCGCGCCCGGCTGTAGCTGGTCATCACGGAGAAGGCCAGGGTCAGCGCCGTGATGAGCACGTAGTCGGTCCGGCCGAGGTCCGCGTAGAGGTAGATGAGGCCGATCAGCAGGAACAGGTCGGAGAACCGGTCCATCACCGAGTCCCAGAAGCCCCCGAAGCGGGAGGCGAGGCGCAGCCGGTCTGCCACCTTGCCGTCGATGAAGTCGAAGACGCTGGCGCCCAGCATCACGAAGCCGGCGAGGCGGAACTCGCCGACGGCCAGCGCCCACCCGGCGCCGGCGCTCACCAGCACCCCGATGAGCGTCAGCACGTTGGGGTGGATGCGCAGCGCCACGCAGCAGGCGATGATGCCGCGCAGCGGGAGCAGGAACGTTGCGCCTATGGCGCCGGTAAAGGTCATCGGCGATCGCACGCGGGCACGGTCGAGCGGCCCCGGAACCCTATATCTTAGAGCGGATGTCCATTCGTGATCTCAGGGAGGAGATCGGCCGGCTGCCGGAGCAGCCTGGAGTGTACCTGTACTACAACCGCGGCGGGGAGACCATCTACGTGGGCCGCGCGCGGGCGCTCCGCGACCGCGTCCGGAGCTACCTCGGGGCGTACGGCACGAGCCCCAAGACCGACGCCCTGCTCGACGAGATCGCCCGCCTGGAGGTCATCGTCACGGATTCGCTCGTCGAGGCGCTCGCCCTCGAGAACAACCTGATCAAGCAGCGCGCGCCGCGGTTCAACATCCTCCTGCGGGACGACAAGAACTACCCCTACCTGCAGCTCACGACGGCCGAGCGGTTCCCCCGCGTGCTCGTGGCGCGGCAGGTGGCCCGCGACGGCAACTACTACGCCGGTCCGTTCCTCCCGGCCACCTTCGCCCGGCGGACGATGACCCTCACGCACCGGCTGTTCGGCATCCGTTCGTGCAACGAGGTGATCACCGGGAAGCGCGGCCGCCCCTGCCTGGAGTACGACATCAAGCGCTGCATCGCGCCGTGCGTGGCCGAGATCTGCGGCGAGGCGGAGTACGCGGAGGCGGTCGAGCACACGCGCCTGTTTCTCGAGGGGAGGACCGAGGAGGTGCTCGACGGCCTCGACCGCCGCATGCGCTCCGCGTCCGACGAGGAGCGCTACGAGCAGGCGGCGCACTACCGGGATGCCAAGCGGACGGTGGAGACGCTCCGCGACCGGCAGCAGAAGATGGCGACGACCGAGCTCGGCGACCGAGACGCCTTCGGCGTGCGGGTGGGACCGGCCGGGGCCGTCATCCAGGTCTTCCAGGTGCGGCGCGGGCGGGTCGTCGAGCGGGTGGAGCTGGTCGCCGACGGCGCGGAGGCGGCGCCGGACGACGAGGCGGACCTGGTGCAGGCCGCCGTGCAACAGTTCTACGGGACCCGCGACGTCGCCCCGGAGGTC
>JAPOWL010000561.1 GCA_026707615.1 Acidobacteriota bacterium
ACACGCCGCTCCAGGCCCTCAACCTGATGAACGACGTCACCTACGTCGAGGCGGCCCGGCGGCTCGCGGAGCGCGCGATGACCGAAGGCGGCGGGACGCCCGCCGACCGGCTCGGCTACGCCTGGCAGCTCGCCACGGCGCATCGGCCGCCCGAGGCGGCGGAGGCCATCCTCATCGACGGGTTCGAGCGGCACCTCGGGCGCTACCAGGCCGACCGCGCGGCGGCGCTCGAGTTGGTGAGCCAGGGCGAGTCCGCGCGCGACGAGACGCTCGACGTGGCGGAGCTCGCCGCCTACACCATGGTGGCCAACCTGATTCTGAACTTCGACGGCACCATCACCAAGGAATAGAGAAGATGCACGCGCCTCTCGAACGGTGGCTCAGCCGGCGGCGCTTTCTGGAGCTCGCGGGAACCGGGATCGGCACCGCGGCCCTGGCGACGCTCTTCGGCCAGGACCTGGCCGCGCAGGCGGCCCCCGGGCGGGCGCCGGGGACGGTGCCAGCGGCCGGCCTCGGGGCCCTGCCGGGGCTCCCGCACCACGCCCCGAAGGCGAAGCGCGTCATCTACCTCTTCCAGTCGGGCGCGCCCTCGCAGCACGAGCTGTGGGACTACAAGCCGCGCCTCGCGGAGATGGTCGGCGAGGACCTGCCGCCTTCGGTGCGGGGGAACCAGCGCGTCACCACGATGACGGCGGCGCAGGAGCGCTTCCCGCTCGTGCCGTCGCGCTTCCCGTTCCGGCAGCACGGCGCCTCCGGGGCGTGGGTCAGCGACCTGATGCCGCACACGGCGAAGATCGTCGACGAGCTGACCTTCATCAAGTCGATGCACACGGAGGCCATCAACCACGACCCGGGCATCACCTTCTTCCAGACGGGCGCGCAGCTCGCGGGCAGGCCCAGCATCGGGGCGTGGCTCTCGTACGGGCTCGGGACGCTCAACTCGGATCTGCCGACGTTCGTGGCGATGGTTTCGAAGGGGTCGGCCCAGACGGGGCAGCCGCTCTACGACCGGCTGTGGGGCAGCGGCTTCCTGCCGACGCGCTACCAGGGCGTCAAGTTCCTGTCGACCGGCGACCCCGTGCTGTACCTCTCGAACCCGCCCGGCGTCGACGGCGACGACCGGCGGCGCTTCCTCGACGACCTCGGCAGCCTCAACCGGCTGAAGGAGGAGGAGTTCGGCGACCCGGAGACCGCGACGCGCATCGCGCAGTACGAGATGGCCTACCGGATGCAGAGTTCGGTGCCCGAGCTGACCGACTTGTCGGACGAGCCCGACAGCACCTTCGAGCTCTACGGGCCCGACTCGCGCAGGCCGGGGACCTTCGCGCGCAACTGCCTGCTGGCGCGCCGCCTGGCGGAGCGCGACGTGCGCTTCATCCAGTGCTTCCACCGCGGCTGGGACCAGCACACGCGGCTGCCGCGCGGCATCCAGCGGCAGGCGAAGGACGTCGACCAGGCGCAGGCGGCGCTCGTCCAGGATCTCAAGAACCGCGGCCTCCTCGACGAGACCCTCGTCGTCTGGGGCGGCGAGTTCGGCCGCAGCGCCTACTGCCAGGGCGTCTTCACCGAGGAGACCTACGGCCGCGACCACCATCCGCGCTGCTTCACCATCTGGATGGCGGGCGGCGGCGTGAAGCCGGGCGTCACCCACGGGGCGAGCGACGACTTCTCCTACAACATCGTGCGCGACCCGGTGCACATCCACGACCTGCACGCGACGATGCTGCACCTGCTGGGCATCGACCACACGCGGCTGACCTACCAGTACCAGGGCCGCGACTTCCGCCTGACCGACGTCCACGGCCGAATCGTCGGCGACGTCCTGGCCTGAGGCGAGCCGGAGCGCGGCGGCGCCAGGCGTTGCCTCTTCAGGCCGGAACGGCGCGGACGGGGAGCGATTCCAGGCCGCGCAGCACGATGGCGCGGCGGAAGGCGGGGCGCTTCCCGAGGAGCTGCAGCGAGGCGTAGCGTTCCAGCAGCACCTCCAGCGCGACACGCGCCTCCAGGCGGGCCAGCGGCGCGCCCAGGCAGTGGTGGATGCCGCGGCCGAAGGAGATGTTGCTGCCGCGGGAGCGCGCCACGTCCAGGCGGTCCGGCTCGTCGAAGGCCTCCGGATCGCGGTTGGCGGCTCCCAGAGCCAGGACGGCGGGCTCGCCGCGCCGGAGCGGGACGCCGTGGGTTTCGCAGTCTTCGACGACGCCCCGCAGGTCGAGTTGCACCGGGGTGTCGAAGCGCAGCAGCTCCTCCACCGCGGCCGGGATCCGGCTCGGGTCCTCGCGCAGCAGCCGCATCTGCTCCGGGTGCTCCAGGAGCGCCAGCACGCCGTTGCCGATCAGGTTCGTCGTCGTCTCGTTGCCGGCGATGAGCAGCAGGCGCAGCATGGTCAGCATCTCGCGCTCCGACAGCGCGTCGCCGGCCTCCTCGGCCCGGGCGAGGGCGCTGATGATGTCGTCGCGCGGTTCGCGCCGGCGGGCCTGGACGATCGGCAGGAAGTAGGCGTCGAACGCCTCGCCCGCGGCTTCGGCGCGCGCCCGCTCCCGCGCGCCGACGAGCGGCTCCAGGATGCGCGCGCGGGCGTGCGACCACTCCGCGAAGCGGGCGCGGTCCTCCGGCGGTACCCCCAGCATCTCCGCAATCACGATCACCGGCAGCGGACCCGCCACGGCGCGCATCAGGTCGAAGCCGCCCGGGTCGTCGACGGCGTCGAGCCGCTCGTGCATCACCGCCCGGATGTGCGGCTCGAGGGCCTCGACCACCCGCGGCGTGAACGCCTGGTTGACCAGGGACCGCAGGCGCGTGTGGTCCGGCGGATCGAGGAACAGCATCGTCCAATCCACCCGCGGCGGCACCGACCGGCGCCGGCGCCGATCCGGAGACACGCTGTCCGGGCGGTTCGAGAAGCGGCGGAAGTCGCGGAGGATCGCCTCGACGTCCGCGTAGCGGGTGAACACCCAGGCGTTCAGGACGCGGCTGCGGTGTACCGGGGAACGCTCCCGCAGCCGCGCGTAGGTGGGATAGGGGTTCCTGCGCATCCGGGCCGCGATCGGATTGAGCGCCGCGCCGCTCCGCCAGCGCTCTGGCAGCGCGGCGGCGCCCGCGGCCAGCGCCCGCATCGTCCACCGGAGGTCGGTTCGCATGGTGCCGCGTCCTCTCGGAAGGCGCCCCGACCCGAGGTCGGCCGAAGCCCGGCGTGTGATGTCAGGCATGCCTGTGCAATGCGCTCGTGCGAGCGTAGCTCATCGAGATGTGGAGAGGGTGGGTCGCCACGCTCGGACCGCGCGCGAGGGCGTGCTACGCTGGACGGTTGCCGGCGGTTCGGTGACTCCGGGTCGCGCTGACACTGGGGACTGCGAATGACGTTCCGCTCCGCGCGCATTGAGCCCGCAAGGTGAGTAGATGCAACGATGGGTACCGCTGGAGGACTACGAATCAGACACGTCACCCGGGGGGCTGGCCGTACCAGAGCTCGGTGTCTTGGCGGAGGTGTGGCGGGAACAGCGCGAGCGCCTGGGGACGCAGGAATCCTACCGCAAGTTCGAGGAGCGGCTGAAGCGCGAATGGGCGATCGAGACCGGGTTGATCGAACGGCTCTATACCTTGGACCGTGGCATTACGCAACTGCTCATCGAGCACGGCATCCGGGCCGCACTGATTCCCCACGAGCGGGGCACGAATCCGGACGCCATCGTTGCGATGATCGCAGACCACAAGGAGGCCGTCGACGGCGTGTTCGACTTCGTGAGAGGTCAACGGCCGCTCTCCACCGGCTACATCAAGGAGCTGCACGCCCTGATGACACGGAATCAGGCTACGGTGGAGGGCATCGATTCCCTCGGCAGAAAGACGACGGTTCCGCTCATCCGCGGCGCTTACAAGCGCCTGCCGAACAACCCGCTACGACCGGACGGCACCGTCCACGAGTATTGTCCGCCGGAGCAGGTGGACTCGGAAATGGACCGGTTGGTCGGGCTGCACCACCAGCACAGGGACGTTGCGCCGGAGGTCGAGGCAGCGTGGCTGCATCATCGATTCACACAGATTCACCCATTCCAGGACGGCAACGGGCGAATCGCGCGAGCGTTGGGCACGCTGGTGTTCGTCAAGGCTGGCTGGTTCCCGCTGGTGGTCCGGGATCGCGAGCGAGCGCCGTACATCGACGCGCTCGAGGCCGCGGACGGCGGTGACCTGAAGCCGCTCGTCGACTACTTCGCCCGTCTTCAGCGCCACGAGTTCGTCCGCGCCCTGAACGTCGTCGAGGAGGTAAGGCAGGCACGCCGCGTCGCAGACACGATTCAGTCCGTGCGACGCCAACTTCAACACCGCCGGGATTCCATCGTTGCCGAATGGCAGGCCGCCAAGTCCATCGCGGCGGAGCTACGGGACGAGGCTGAGCGCCGGTTGGCCGAAGTGGCCACCGATCTCAGGCGCGAGATGCGCGACGTCCTCGAACACGGCGACTACTTTGCGAGCGGCGCAAAGGAGCACGACCACCGAAGTCACTACTACCGCCATCAGATCATCCAGACCGCAAGAGCCTTGGACTACTTCGCGAACGCACGCGTCTACCGGTCCTGGGCGCGGCTGGTGCTGCGCAACGCGAATCTCACCGAGTTGCTGGTAGCGTTCCACGGAATCGGGCCCGAGTTCCAAGGCGTGCTCGCCTGCTCAGCGTCCTGGTTCCAACGTGTGGAGACAGACGACGGCGAACGGGAAGTGGGTCCGGTCTCGCCTGTGGCCGACAGTGTCTTCCTGATCAGCTTCAAGGAATCCGCGGACGAGGCCAAGGCGCGTTTCTCGGGCTGGCTCGAAGATGCCATTGTGCGCGGCCTGAAGCTGTGGCAGGAATCGGCGCTCTGATCTCGGTGCCGACCGCGCTCCTTCAATCGTACAGGTTGGCTAGCAGGCGCCTCGCCCTGTCGAGGCCCTCGCCGTTGCCGCCGTACGTGCCCCGGTACGCGTCGGGGACGAGGGAGGCGAGGGCCAGGCCGACGCAGTCCATGGCCAGACGGCGGTCACCGCCGGCCTTCCGAAGCAGCGTGTCCGCATCGAACGGGCGCCCCACCCGGACGACGATGTCCGACTGCCGCAGCCGTTCGCAGTCGATCGGGAACAGCGCTTCCGTGCCGGCGATACCGATCGGCAGCACCGACGTCCGGGACTGCTCGAAGTAGCGCACCGCCCCCGGCAGCATCCGCTGCATCCGCCCCGTGCGGCTTCGTGTCCCCTCGCCGAAGACGAGGAGTGCCGCGCCCTGCCGCAGCCTGTCGCGCGCGGCGTCGATGGACCGGCGCGCGGCCCGCGCCACCTCCCGAGGTGTCATGACGGCGTCCTCGGTCGACAGGCGGCTGTTCTGCGGGGTCTTCACCGTGGCGAAGCAGAGGCTCGAGAAGCGCCGCCGAAGGCTCGAGTAGACCTTCGGGCCCGCAACCACGGTAAGCCGATCTGCGAGCGCCGCGTTGCCGGATTGGCGGATGAGGACCTCGAGCAGGTTGGCGTCGGCGTACGAGAGGTGGTTGGCGAAGATCACGACGGCCTTGCCGGCCACGCTCCGCAGGTGCCCGTGGCCGAGGAGCTTCGAGCCTGGTCCGAGCACGCGCCCCGCGAGTAGTTCGTGGATGAGGCTCGCCAGCGGATCCTTGGGGTAGTGGCTCCAGTCCGAGCCAACGCTGGCGAGTCGTTCGTTGAGGGTTTCCAGCGCGCTCGCTCCGGCCTCGTCGACGGTGCGGGTCAGCGTCCCGCGAATGTCGCGGACCGTTGCGGGATCGAACGCCGGCAGGGCAGCGAGGACGGAGTCGACGAGCCGATCGCGACTGACGACAGGCATTGGCTCCGCCCCCAGGCCCAGCGAGGTTTACCGTTGCCGCTCGATGCCGACCGTCAACGCCGGCGCGTCCGCCGTCAGCTCCGTGTCGCCCTCGGGATAGCCGAGCACCTGGAGGATGTAGGCGGTCACGTCTGCGTAGTCGGGCTCGGGGAGCAGCGATCCTTCCGGTGGCATGCTCTCGGCCGAGTAGGCGAGCAACTCGGCCACCGGGCGCCCGGTCCAGGCGTCGAAGAAGAAGGGGCCGGCCAGGGCGGGGGCGGCGAACTCGTTGGCGCCGCCCCGCAGGGAAGAGCCGTGGCACGACTGGCAGTGCTCCTGGTAGACGGCCCGGCCCCGCTCGGCTTGCGCGGCGGTGTAGGCCCCGGCGGCCAGGGCGTCGTCCTGCCCGGGCCGGGGCGCGGCCCGTGCCGCCCACCCCCACGCCACGCTGAGGCACGCTGCAGCCGCGATCGTGCGGACCATCAGTGCGCCAGCGCGTAGCAGTCGCGGCGCGGGTCGCCGGCGGCCAGGCGGTTGCCGGTGGCCGGGTCGATCAGGACCGCCGTCGCGCAACCCGACATGCCGAACGCCGGCACGTCGTTGACCTGGTGCCCCCGCTGCCGCAGCTCGCGCACCACCTCGGGCGAGACCCGCGACTCGACGTCCAACTGGTTGAAGCCCGCCGCGTGCGGCCAGAACGACCCGTGCAGGTGCTGCGTCCGCACCCGCGGCCAGGCGATGGCGTCGTGCAGGTTCGGGTACCAGTCGTCCCAGAACTCGACGACGTTCAGGAACGCCTGCAGGATGGTCTGGTCCTGGTTGTCGCCCCCCGGGGTCCCGATGGCCATCAACGGCTCGCCGTCCTTGAAGACGATGCTCGGCGTCAGCGTGTAGCGCGGGCGGGCGCGGGGGCGGATCTGGTTGGCGTGGTCGGGGTCGAGCCAGAACTGCTCGCCGCGCGTGCTCAGCCCGATGCCGGTCTGGCCCAGGATGACCCCGCCGCCGGTCCAGCCGCCGCTCGGCGTGGCGTCGAAGATGTTGCCGTCCTCGTCGATGACCGCGATGTGGGTCGTGTCCTTCAGCCCGCCCGCCGACGGCACGAACGACCCGTCGGCGTCGCTCGCCGCCACCCCGTCCGCGATGTCCGCCGTCCAGAACGGCCACGCGTCGACGTCGGGGTCGTGCGGCAGCGGGTCGCCGGCCCGGAACGCACGCGAGGCCTGGCGGGGGTCGATCTCCGCCGCCCGCGCCTCGGCGTAGGTGTAGGAGAGCAGCCCCTCGGCCGGCACGTCGACGAAGTCGGGATCGGCGTAGTAGGTGTCGCGGTCCGCGTAGGACAGCTTCATCGCCTCGACGACGGTGTGGATGTAGTCGGGGCTGTTGTGGCCCATGGCCTGCAGGTCGAACTGCTCCAGGATGTTCAGCGTCTGCAGCAGCACCGGGCCCTGGCTGTTGAAGCCGTGCTTGTAGATGGTGTAGCCGCGGTAGTCGGTCGTCGTCGGCGGCTCGACGCGCGAGTAGAACTCGGCGAAGTCGCCGAGCTCGAACGGCGCGCCGTGCTCCTGCAGGAAGGCGACCATCTCCTCGGCGATGTCGCCCTTGTAGAAGCGGTCGCGGGCGGCGGCGATGCCGTGGTCGCGGCCCAGGTACGAGCGCTCCCGCTCGGCCTCCACCATCTTCGTGAGCGTCGCGGCCAGGGTGGGGAAGCGGATGGTCTCGCCCGCCGCGTAGAGTGAGCCGTCCGGCTTCAGCCAGAAGCGCCGGTTCTCCGGCCACGCCTCCATGAACTCCAGGTTCGCCTCGATGGCGCGGGCGGTGAGCGGGCGCAGGGGGAAGCCGCGCTCCGCGTATTCGATGGCCCGCCGCGAGACCTCCTCGAAGGTCATCGTGCCCCACCGTTCGAGCACCGTCAGCGCCCCGTGCAGCGCGCCCGGCACGACGGCCGGGTCGAGCCCCTCGCCGAACAGGTCGCGCCCGCGCGAGCGGTACCACTCGATGCTGGCTCCCTTGGGCGCCCAGCCCTGCCCGACGACGGAGATGACCTCACCCTCCCGGGCCGGGTAGACGAGGACCAGCGACTCGCCGCCCAGACCGTAGAGGTCCTGCTCGACGACGCCGCCGACCAGGAGCGCCGTCACCCCCGCGTCGAAGGCGTTGCCGCCCTTCAGCAGGATCTCGAACGCGGCCGCCGTGGTCAGCGGATGTCCCGTCGAGACGGCGGCATTCGGCCCCGAGACCGCCGGCCGCTGGGCGTCGAGCGGCGCGGCGAGGGCGCCGACGACGAGCAACCCGACCAGGGTTGCGGTCGCGCGGGGCGGCGTTCTCCGGGCGCCGCTCTTCCTCCGGTCGGTACGGTCGAGGCGTCGTGGCAGGTGCGGCATCATGACTTCAGAGCCTCCACTCCGGTCGGCTGTCGGGCAGCGTACGGGAACCGCGGCGCTGCCGCAAGCCCTGCCGGGGACCGTTGCCGCCGAACGCGCTCCGTGCTCGATGCGTGCGCCGCACGTGAACGGCGTATCCCGCAGTGGCGGCTGGCGGATTCAGCGCCGGCTCCTGCCGCCGAGCAGTCTCGGCTTCGGCCGCCGACACCCTGCCCGCCGTAGGCGCCTGGACCCGACGAAGACCCCGCTCCAACGCCCACACGGGGTTGCGCGAGCCCCGCTGACTCGCGTATACATGATAAATGGGACACGGAATCGTGCTATATCTGACACTTGCTCGGCTGCTGCGGCATGGGCCGCGGACGGCGAGGATGCATCACCCCAGCCCGTGTGCCGCGCCGAGACGGTCGGGATGTCGCTGTCGGCGGCGAACGAGAGCAGGGCGCGGGTTGGCGCTCGGTCTGCGGGCACTGTTCCCTCTCTGGCTGCTTCTTGCGGCCGGCCCGCGGCCTGCGGAGGCGGCCGACTTCATCGCTTCGGACGCGCTCTGTGGGCTCCTGGATCCGGTGCGGAAGACCCAGGACTTCGGGACGGGCTCGAACTCTTCGGGCTACCGGTTGGAGAGCGTCTCCCTGCGGGCATCGACGACGCAGACCAGTGGCACGCACCAGTTCCGGCTCCTGATCAAGAGGGGGGCCACCACCGTCAAGACGCTGGCCACGACCACGGTAACCATCGCTCCCGCAGAGTACACGTTCACGGTATCAGACCTGGACCTGGATCCGAGCACGACCTACACGCTGGAGTTCGAACACGCGCAGGGTACCCCGGCCATGTGCCTCGCCGGCACGGATCACACCTACGCCGCGGGTTGGAGTGCGCCGGCCATAATCCCGCAGGGCATCTTCGGCGTCCTGCGCACCCGGTTCGACCTCTCCGGCACCGTGTTGACGGTGCCCACGATCAGCTTCAGCGGCGGGACCACCCCGGCCAACATTGCCCCCGGCGCGGTCCGGACCCTCAGCACCACGGCGTCCGATGCGGACGGAGGGTCGGTGACCGTGGCCTGGACCGGGGACGGCGCCTTCTCGTCGGCGACGGGCACCAGTGTCGACTGGACCGCCCCCACGGACCCGGGTGCGCATACCGTGACCGCCACGGTCACGGACGACGAGGGCGAGACGGCCGCGGCGACGCTCGAGCTCAAGGTGGTCGTGCCGCCGACCATAAGCGCATCGGCTTCGCCGACAACCGTCGATAGCGGCGACACGGTGCAACTGACCGCCACGGCGAGCGATCCCGATGGCGGTGACGTCACCGTCACGTGGGCGGCCCCTCAAGGGACCTTCGGCTCCACGACGGGCGCAAGCGTCTCGTGGGAGGCGCCGCAGGTCGGGGCGTCCACGGCCATCGATATCACGGCGACCGTGACGGACGACGAGGGGACCGCGGAGACGAGCACGATCACGGTGACGGTCGAACCGCTCCCCGCCGCACCTGCCGGCGCCAAGGTGAACGCGTCGCTGCTCAGCATCTCCTTCGACAAGCCCCTCGATTCCGCGTCGGTGCCCGCGGAGGGCGACTTCACCGTCACCGTGGCAGGCAGCCGGCGATCGGTCGCCGACGGCGGCGTCGACATCGGGGGCTCGACGGTGGGACTGACCCTGGCTGACCCGGTGGTCGCCGGTGAGGCCGTCACGGTCGGCTACGAGAAGGGTGCGAACCCGTTGCGGGACACGAACGGGAACGACGTGGCGAACTTCTCCGGCGAGAGCGTGAGCAACGACACCCCGGAGCCCGAACCCACCGAGCCGACCGAGCCCACCGAGCCCACCGAGCCCACCGAGCCGACCGAGCCGACCGAGCCAGGGAACCGGTCGCCCACCTTGTCCGCGTCGTGCGATCCGTGCGAAGTGGGCCGGGGCGGCGTCGCGGAGCTGACGGCGGCGGCCGACGACCCGGACGGCGACGCGCTCGCGTATGCCTGGAGCGCGCCGGAGGGCAGCTTCCACGGGAGGACCGATGCGGCGACGGTGCGCTGGAGGGCGCCCGCGACGACCGGGCGCGTGACGATCCGCGTGCGGGTTACCGACGGACACGGCGGTTCGGCGTCGGCCAGGGTGGCCGTCGCGGTCCGCAACGACAACGGTCCGCCGGCGTTCGAGTCGTCCGAGTACGCGTTCGAGCTTCGGGAGCACGTGGACGGCAGCCGGCGGCCCGTCGACCTCGGCGCGGTGGCGGCGTCGGACCCGGACGGCGACGAGGTGACCTACGAGCTTGCGTCGGGCGACGGGAGGCGCTTCACGGTCGGGGCGCGGGACGGCGTGGTGCGGTACGTCGGCCCCGGCGAGGACTTCGAGTCGACACCGAATCGATACAGGCTGCCGGTCCGCGCCCGCGACCCGCACGGCGCGGCGGCGGAGGTGCCGGTGGTGGTGACGGTCGTCAACGTGAACGAGCCGCCGGAGGCGGAGGACGACGAGGCGGTGACGGACGAGGATCAGGCGGTCACGGTCGACGTGCTGGCGAACGACACGGACCCGGACGGGGACGCCCTGCGGGTCGAGTCGGTAGCGGCCGCGCGGCACGGGACGACCGCGGTTGCCGGAGGCCGGGTGGTGTACGCGCCGGAGGCGGACTATAGCGGCACGGACCGCTTCACCTACGTCGTCTCGGACGGGAACGGCGGGTCCTCGACGGCCGCGGTGGAGCTGACGGTGCTGCCGGTGAACGATGCGCCGGCGGCGGTGGGGGTGATCCCGGACCAGGTGCTCGACGAGGCAGGCGAGGAGACCACGGTGGAGCTTGGCCCGTTCTTCCAGGACGCCGACGGGGATGCGCTGACCTACGGCGCGTCGTCGTCGGACCTGTCGGTGGCGACGGCCTCGGTTTCGGGGGCGACACTGACGCTGTTGCCGGTGGAGTACGGGGACGCGACGGTGACGGTGACGGCGGAGGATGCGGGCGGACTGATGGCGACGCAGACCTTCATGGTGGGAGTGAGCGACCGGCTGGTGCGTGGGGCAGCGTCGGACACGTTGGCGGGGATCGCGCGGTCGCACCTGGCGAGCGCGCGGATGACACTGGGTCGGCGGGTGACGGCGAGTGGCACGGAAGGGTCGCGGCTGACGGTGTTGGGGCGCGCGGTGCCGCTGGGGAGGGCGGCGGCGCGCACGGTGGCCGAGCGGACGCTGGCGAGCTGGCTGTCCTCGTGGACCGCCCCGTACGGGGGCCTGGGCGGCGCGCCGGGGCTGGGCGGCGCGCCGGGGCTGGGCGCCGTTGCGGGCGCAGGGTTCGGCGCGCGGGCGCTGCCGGCAACGGGGGCGGGTGTGATGCCGGCGGGGACAGGTCCGGGCGATCTGGCTGGGGCCGGGCATGGTGGGTACTCCGCCGTATCCGGCGCCGGAAGATCAGGCGGGCTCGGGCGCCTCGTCGACTTCGGGGGGGCGGGCGGCCCGCTGCGCGGCTCGGAGTTCCTGCTGGCGGTGGGCGGCGGGCAGGACGCCGAACGACGAGGCGGCGCGGGGCGGCGCTGGCAGGTGTGGGGCCAGGGCGACCTCCAGACGTTCCGGGGCGCGCCGTCGGCGGCGACGGGCTACGACGGGGAGCTGCAGACCGCCTATCTGGGCGTGGACACGTGGGTGACGGAGCGGTGGCTGGCGGGCGTGGCGGCGGCGCGAAGCAGCGGCTACGGCAACTGGCGCGTGGGCGGGTCGCAGGGTTCGCTGGCGACGACGCTTACGGCCGTGCATCCCTACGTGCAGTGGTCGGACGGGTCGACGTCGGTGTGGGTGACGGCGGGCGGCGGCCGGGGCGCGGTGGAGAACGTGCGCCGGAGTGGCCGCAGGGGAGAGAGCGACCTGGGTCTGCGTCTGGGCCTTGTCGAGTTGCGGCGGCGGCTGGGCGCGGCGGTCGGCGGCGTCGAGCTCGGCGTGCGGGCCGACGCGGCGTGGGCGGAGCTGCGGACGGGAACGGGCGGGGAGAGCATCGATGGCCAGGCCGTGGTGGTGAACCAGATGCGGGTCGGGGCGGAGTTGTCGCGGTCGGTCCGGCTGGGCAGACTCACGCTGGTCCCGTTCGGCGAGGTACACGCGCGGCGCGACGGCGGGGCGGGCCAGACGGGAGAGGGCCTGGAGGTGGCTGCCGGGCTGCGTGCGGCGGCCGGCAGGTTGCGCGTGGATGCGCAGGGCCGGATACTGGCGCTGCATTCGGCGACCGGCTACTACGAGCGGGGCCTGGGTCTGACGGTGGGCGTGGGCAACCAGGAACAGGAGGGGCTGTCGCTGTCGTTTTCGCCGCGCTGGGGCGATTCGGCCGCGGGAGGCGGGGCGCTGTGGCAGGAGCAGGTCTACGGCCACTACCGGCCCCCGGGGCGCGACGCGTGGGAGCTGAGCGGGCGCGGCGGGTACGGCATGCGGATGCCGAGCGGCCGGTTGCTGACCTGGTTCGGCTCGGTCAGCCGCTCGCCCCTGGGCAGCCGCTTCCTCGTCGGGGGCAGCTTCGGCTTGCCCGGTTGACGGCGCCCGGACGCGGGTGACGCAGCCCCGGAGCGCGTTCCCTCTCCGGAAGGGGAGAGCGCGGCTCCTGGAACAAACCGCGTGCGCAATGCGTCTGGCCGCGTATGAACGCTGTCCATGGCAACACGGCCCGGACCCCTCCTCGCCCCCTCCGGCTGTGGCCGGGCGTCGTGGTCGCCCTCGTGCTGGCGCTGCTCCGGTTCGGTACGCCGCTCGTGAGCGCGGAACCGTGGGCCGGTCTGGTCTCCGTCGTGGGCGGGTTCGCTGGCGCGGGGGCGATCGTCATCTGGTGGACGCTCTTCAGCCGGGCGCCCCGTGCCGAGCGCTGGGGTGCCGCCGTGCTGATGGCGCTCGCGCTGGCCGCGACGCCGCGCATCCTCCACGAGTCGGTCGCCATGGGGAATCTGGGGCTCCAGTTCTTCATCTACGCTCTTCCGACCGTGGGCCTCGCTCTGGTGGTCTGGGCGGTAGCGAGTCGTCACCTGCCTCCTGCGCCTCGACGCGTGTCCCTGGTCGCGGCCATTCTGCTGGCGACCGGCGTGTGGGCGCTCCTCCGCAGCGACGGGCTCACCGGGGACGGCACGCCGGAGTTCGCGTGGCGCTGGTCGGCCACCGCCGAGGAGCAACTGCTGGCTCGCGCCGCGGCCGGGCCGCGGGCCCTCCCGCCGGCGCCGACGGCGAGGCCGAAAGTCGATGGGAAGAGCACCGCGGGCGACGGGGCGATCTCGGCCGTCGCCGACCGGAGTCCGCGCACGGAGGCCGAGTGGCCCGGGCTGCGCGGACCCCGCCGCGACGGCGTAGTCCGGGGCGTCCGGATCGAGACCGACTGGGCATCGTCGCCGCCGGTCGAGCTGTGGCGCCGCCCGATTGGACCGGGCGTCTCGTCCTTCGCGGTGCAGGGCGACCTTCTCTATACCCAGGAGCAGCGCGGGGAGGACGAGATCGTCTCCGCCTACCGCGTCACGACGGGCGAGCCGATCTGGAGACACCGCGACGCCGGCCGGTTCTGGGACTCTCACGTCGGCGCCGGCCCGCGCGCGACGCCGGCGGTCGGCGACGGACGTGTCTACACGCTCGGCGCCACCGGCATCCTCAACGCACTCGACGCGGCCAGCGGCGACCTCGTCTGGTCGCGCCACGCGGCCGCCGACGCGGAGCTCCCGCTCTGGGGCTTCGTGAGCTCGCCGCTGGTGGTGGACGATGTCGTCATCGTCCATGCCGACTCGCTTGCCGCGTACGACCTCGCCACGGGCGAGCCGCGCTGGTCCGGTCCGGGCGGCGGTGGGAGCCACAGCTCACCGCAGCTCCTGATGATCGACGGCGTGGCGCAGGTGCTGCTGCTGACGAGCGGCGGCGTGGTCAGCGTCGCGCCGGCTGACGGCAAGCTGCTCTGGGAGCACCCCTGGCCCGGCATCGGGATCGTGCAGCCCGTCCTGACGGGCGAGCGCGACGTCTTGTTCAGCATGGTCAACGCCGCCGCTGTGCCCATCGGCACGCGCCACATCGGCGTCTCGCGAGGACCGGGCGGATGGACCGTCGCGGAACGCTGGACGTCGTCCACGCTCAAGCCGTCGTTCAGCTCCGTGGTCGTGCACGGCGGCCACGCCTTCGGCTTCGACGGCCGAATCCTCGCGTCCATCGATGTCGAGGACGGGGAGCGCAACTGGAAGGGCGGTCGCTACGGCAGCGGGCAGCTCCTGCTGCTGGCCGACCAGAATCTGCTGCTCGTGGTCTCGGAGCAGGGCGATCTCGTCCTGGTCGAGGCGTCCCCCGATCACCATGCGGAGGTCGCCCGGTTCCCGGCGATTGCGGGGAAGACGTGGAGCCAGCCGGCGCTGGTGGGCAACACGCTGCTGGTTCGCAACGGCAGGGAGATGGCCGCCTTCCGGTTGGCACTGGAGCGATCCGACTGAGGCCGGCGAGCCGGGACGCGGGCTTCCAGCATCGTCGATTTGGCCCGGATGAGGTTCGCCGCCTGTGACGAGTGCCCCTGCTCGATGCGCTGCACGGTCGGCGTGGAGACGCCCGCCTGCGCGGCCAACGCGGCCTAGGTGAGGTTCCGGTTCAGTCGATGGCGGGCAAGGCGGTGGCCAAGCGCTTGCAGCGCGGCGTGATCCGAGGCATGTGAGGAGACGCGCATAAGACATCTAAGATGATGTCCTATGCGCGTAACAGGCTGCAAAGCTGCAATTTTTTGGTACGTGCCAGAACCGACTCGGCACTGGAGGCCGAATCGCGAACCGGCAAGATCCCACCTACTCCCTTACGGCAGCGCGAAGACGAACAGGTTGTTGCCGAAGCTCGGCCGCAGCTCCGGGGTCAGGTTGAGGAAGCGCGGCGTCCCCGTGCTCACGGCGATGTACTGCCGTCCGTCGACGGCATAGGCGATCGGGAAGCCGCTGACCGGGGAGCCGAGGTTGATCTCCCAGAGGACCTCGCCGGACTCCTGGTCGAACGCGCGGAAGCGGCCGTTGACGTCGCCGCCGAAGACGAGGCCGCCGCCGGTGGCGACCAGGGACATCGTCGCGGCGCGCTGCTCGTACAGCCAGGTGATCTCGCCGGTCTCGACGGAGATCGCGTGCACGGCGCCCACCTGGTCCGTCCCCGGCGTGATCTGGCTGCGCCACAGGAGCGCATAGAGCGCGTTGCTGATGTCGTCGTCGTCGCCCGCGGTGGAGGCGAGCATCCGCGCGCAGACGTTGCGGAGCGGCATGTACATCGTGTTGGTCAGCGGGCTGTAGGCGCCGGCCTCCCAGTCCTTGCCGCCGCTCGCGTGCGGGCACGCCAGGACTTCCTGTCCGCTCGCCGTGAAGACGAGCTCCGTGTTCTCCGCCACGTCCCCCGTGGCGCCGTCGATGCCGCTGATCACGTTCTGCGAGATGGTGGGGGTGGCCCACAGGAACTCGCCCGTCGCCCGGTCCAGCGTGTAGACGACGCCCGTCTTGCCCGGAATCCCCGTCACGACGCGCCGGCGCTCGCCGGGCCGGATCCGCGGGTTGATCCAGCTCACCGCCGCCGGGTCGGGGGCGACCGCGGTGTCGACCAGGATCCGCTCGAAGGGGTGATCGAGATCCCAGTGGTCGTTCATGTGCTGGTAGTACCAGACGATCTCGCCGGTGTCGGCGTCGAGCGCGAGCGTCGAGTTGTGGTAGAGGTGCGCCCGGTCGACACCCCCGAGCATGAACTTCGGGGCGGGCGAGGTGACCGACGTCCCCACGTAGACGAGGTCGAGATCCGGATCGTAGCTGGGCACCATCCACGAGCCGACGTGCGTCCTGCGCTCGAAGGGCACGTCGCCCCACGTCTCGTCGCCCGGCTCGCCGGGGGCGGGTATCAGGCGCCGGCGCCACAGCTCCGCGCCGGTCGTCGCATCGTGCGCGGTGATGACGCAGGCGTCGGGACCTCCCTGCGGCATGCAGCCTCGGCCGGAGACGACCTTGCCGTCGGCGACGATCGGGCCCGAGGTCTGGTGGGCCGGGTTCACCCGGTAGTCCAGAATCTGCGTCTCCCAGACCAGCCGGCCGGTCGCCGCGTCGAGCGCGAAGACGTGGTCGTCGGAGCTGGTGTCGATGATCGTGTCGCCGTAGATGGCGATGTTGCGGTTGGCGGACGAGATCGGGACGAACTCCTCGAGATCGTCGGGCCGGTCCCGGCGGTACTCCCAGAGCAGGTCGCCCGTGACGGCGTCGATCGCCTGGATGACGTCGCGCGGATTGGGCATGTAGAGCACGCCGTCGTACGCGAGCGGCGTCCCCTGCTGCGCTCCTTCCGTCAGTCCGCGCGACCAGACCATGCGCAGCGCGCCGACGTTCGCGCGGTCGATCTCGTCCAGGGGGCTGTAGCCCCAGCCGTCGAGCGTGCGCCGCCACATCGGCCAGTCCGCCGGATCCGGATCCTGCAGCATCGCGTCCGTGACCGGCGTGAAGCTGCGGTCCTGGGCTGTGGCTTCACCCGTCACGAGGACGAGCGGGAGCACGGCGAGGGCGAGCCGGTGCGGTTTCGCGGTCATGGCGACCTCCTCGTCGACCGTGGGGTCGGGGTGCCGACACGATCGTCGGCCGTCCCCGTGTGCACCGCGCGGACCTCCGGCGACCGCACGATGGCGCCCCGCCTTCCGGTCCGCGCCGATCCGCACTGCAGCGTAGGCGAGAGGCACGGCGGGACGCAACCGGAACGGACCCTCCGCGCCCGCGGAGAGCTTGCCCGTCTCGCGGCGCAGACTCCAGGCCCTCGGAGGACGAGGTCTAATCTCGCGCGTGCGAGCAGCCGATACGAGTACCGTCCCGTATCACGAGGGAGGTTGTGAATGCGCACACTGGCGATCCTGGGTCTAGTGCTCGTCTGTGCCGCGCCGCCGGCCGGGGCCGGACCCATCCTGGAATCGGCTGCACGGCTCGCAGCGGAGGTGCAGCCGAGGCGGTCGACCTGCCTGACGGCCGCTCTCGCCGGGCGGGACGCCGCGGAGCGGCGGGAGCGGAGCACCTCCTACTTCGTCGGCGGGATCGTCCTGCCGGTCGTCATGCCCCTGCTCGCCCGAGCGACCCCTCCGTCTCCGCCCGCCGCCCTCGTGGAGGGTCGGAGAACCCCCGATGCGGAGTGCTTCCGGGACGGCTACCGCCAGCGGGCGCAGGAGAAGAACGCCGACAGCGCGTGGGCCGGCAGCGGCTTCGGCCTGGCTGCCCTCGGCATCATCGTCATCGCGCTGACCGCGGGCGACCCCGGCGAGATCGAATTCCCGTTCTGACGGTACGCCTGCAACTCGTCGTCCGGTCGCGGAGGAACGTCGGGCACTCTCTTCCGCAGGCCATCGCCCCGGTGTCGAGGTCTGGCCCGGCGGCTACGGACGGTCCGACGTACAGCCTGCGGGAGGGTCCGGCTCGCTGCAAGCGCCCGGCCACGGCTCCACCGTCTCGGAGGGCGCCGGCAGGGCGCGCTGCCGCTGGAAGCGGACCTTCCGGGCCCGCGGTGAGCTCATGGTGAAGCCGGCGACCTCGCCGCCGGTGCCGCGGTCGACGGTGAAGTACCAGCCTCCGCCGTAGAAGCCGTCGTCGAAGGTCGGCGTCAGGCGGATGTTGCCGAGCTTGCGGTGCCGGAGGGTGAGGCGGCGGTCCTCCGCGTGCAGGCGGTACGCGATGTCGAGTTCGGCGCTGTAGTACGTCCCGGCGTACTCCGCCAGCCGCTCGGCGGAGGGGCGGGCGGCGTCGGCGTGGTAATGGACCTGCGGTTTCCATCCACCGAGGTGGAGCACCGGCCCGCCTCCGGGACGGCGTCCGGCCCGGCCGCCACCGGCCCGTACGCCGTCCGCGGCGCCGCTGGCGCGCCCGCGGCCGGGACGACCGACGGTGAACTCGGCCTCACTCGTCGTGCCGGCGAGGCGGTAGCGCAGGCCGCCCAGCGGCAGCAGGCGCTGGCCCGGCCCGCCGGCGAACAGGACGAGATCCGTGCCTCGCAGCACCAGGTGCAGCGGGATGTCGCTCTCGGCGCTCCGGTAGTACCCCGCCAGCGCGGCGAGCTCTTCACGGGACGGGGCTGCCTGGGCGGCCGAATCGGGGGCTCGGCGATCGGACGCGAGGCGGCCGGCCTCGTTCCCACGAGCCGCCGTTTGCGCATCGGCGGCCGGGCGCACGTCGGCATCGGCCGCGACGCGGCGGCGCGGCGCGGCGCGCTCCTGCGGGGCATCCGGCCGGGGAGGGTCCGCCCGCTCGGGCCGATCCGCACGCCGGGGACGGCGCGCGGGCAGCACGGTGTTGGCGACGTCCCGGGCCAGCCGCGCCGGATCCGTCGTGCGCACGTTGCACAGCACCGCCACCGCCAGGTCCTCCTCGGGGAAGCGCAGGAACTCGCCGCGGTAGCCGGAATCGGTGCCGCCGTGCCCCACCGTGCGGCGGCCGCGGTGCGTGCCGTGCACGAGACCGTACGCGTAGGAGACCTGCGCGCCGCTGGCCAGCGTCGTCGTCTCCTGGATCCGGCGCACGGCGTCGCGGCCGCCGACCTCGCCCGATCGGAAGTTCCGGTTCCAGCGGGCGAGGTCCTCGACGGTGGTGAAGAGGCTGCTGGCCCCGACGACGGCGAAGTCCGGGATGCTGAGGCGATAGCCGCCCGCGCCGTCCGCCTCGTAGGCGTAGGCGCGGTCCCGGACGAGCAGCGTGTGGTCGTCGCGGAACGTCGTGCGCGTCATCCCCAGTGGCCCGAAGATGCGCTCGTCCGTGAAGGCGCGGAGCGACTGCCCCGACACGCGCTCGACGGCGACCGCGAGCAGCGTGTAGCCGGAGTTGCTGTAGAGGTGCTCCGTGCCCGGCCGGAAGTGGAGCGCCGTCTGGCGCGTGAGCAGGTCGAGCACGTCGCCCTGCGTGATGACGTCGCCCCCCCACCGCCAGCCCGCCATCTGCAGCAGGCTCCACTGGTCCCGAATCCCGCTCGTGTGCTGCGCGAGATGGCGCAGCGTGATCGGCACGCCGTAGTCGGGGAGCTCCGGCACGTGGCGGCGGATGTCGTCGTCCCAGGCCAGGCGCCCCTCGTCGGCAAGCAGCGCCACCGCCAGGGCCGTGAACTGCTTGGAGACCGAGGCGACGTGGAAGACGCTCTCCGGAGTGATGGGGATGCCGTACTCCAGGTTGGCGGCCCCGTAGCCACTGGCGAAGACGATGTCGTCGCCCTCCATGGCCGCCACGGCGCAGCCCGGTGCGTCGGTCGCGGCCCAGGGGGCGAAGATCGTGTCGATGCGCGCCCCGCTCGCGGCGGCTGATTCCTGGGGCGGACCGGCGAGCGGCACGACGCCGGTCGCGACGAGCAGCGTCGCGGCGGCAAGGAGCAGGGCGGCCGCCAGCGCGGCAGCACGCCACGGTCGGCGGGGCGCGAGCATGGGGTTCAGTCTAGCCCACCATTCCCTCACTGGCGCAGACGTGTGGCCGACGCGCACCGGCCGTCAACGTTCCTGCACCTCCCGGTGGCGGAAGCAGTCGACCAGGTGGTCGTTGACCATGCCGGTCGCCTGCATGTGCGCGTAGCAGATGGTCGAGCCGACGAACTTGAAGCCGCGCGACCGGAGATCCTTGCTCATCGCGTCCGATTCCGTCGTGCGGGCCGGCACCTCGTCCAGCGTTCGCCAGGCGTTCTGCCTCGGCCGGCCGCCGACGAACTGCCAGACGTAGCGGTCGAAGGTGCCGAACTCCTCCTGCACGTCGAGGAAGGCGCGGGCGTTCGTCACCGCGGACCGTATCTTCAACCGGTTGCGGATGATGCCCTCGTCGGCGAGGAGCCGCGCGATCCGCTCGTCGCCGTAGCGCGCCACCCGCCGCGGGTCGAAGCCGTCGAACGCGCGCCGGTAGGCCTCGCGCTTCTTGAGGATCGTCAGCCAGCTCAGGCCGGCCTGCGCCCCCTCGAGCACCAGGTGCTCGAAGATCCGCCGGTCGTCGTGCAGCGGCACGCCCCACTCCGTGTCGTGGTAGGGGATGTAGACCGGATGCGAGGCGCCCCAGGCGCAGCGATTGCGTTCCATGGTCGGGTGCGCCGTTCGGTCCAATCGGGTCGCGGCCATCCACCGGCGCGTCCGGTTGCCGTCAGGGCGCCGCCCCGCGGCGGCGCGCCGTCAGGGCACGGCGGCCCGGTCGCCGCCCGCGAGCCGCTCCCGCGCCTGCTGCACCTCGCGGTGGAAGACGAACAGGGCGTCGGCGTTCGCCTCGTGGTCCGTGAAGTTGTAGGTGCGTCCGCCGCGCACCTTCAGCCGCAGGTTGTGCTCCAGGTAGTCGACCTCGAACTCCTCGATGCGGTCGAAGGCGACCTCGAAGGCATCGTCGTCGTCGGTGCGGTAGGCGATGCCCGTGGCGTCGGCGGCCAGCCGCCCCTCGCAGTCGCCGAAGCGGTGGCGGTGGACGACGGGAATCTCCGCGCTCAGCCGGACCTCCCGAAAGCGGACCGTCACCGTGGTGAGATCGCTCGTGATCTCGACCTCCTCCGCGTGGCCTTCGTAGCCCGGCGCCGAGACGTTGATGCGGCGCCGTCCGGGCTCGACCTCGTACGACTCGAACGGCGTGGTGCCGGCGAAGCGGCGGTCGATGAAGACCTGCGCCCCGTCGACGTCGCTCGTTACCCGCAGAAGGACGGGGGGCGGCGGGGCCGGCGCCGCCGGCTCGGGTTCCGGCTCCGGCTCCGGCGCGATCGGTTCCGGGGCCGGTTCGGGTTCCGGCTCGGGCTCCGGTTCGGGCGCGGCGGGCGCGGCCGGGGGCGCGGGGGGCGGGGCGACGGCCACGCGGTCCCCCTCGCCCTCGGGCTCGGGCGCGTCGCGGAGCGGCCACAGGAGCGTTGCCGCGCCGGCGGCGAGGGCCACTCCGAGTAGGATGAAGCCGTAGCGGCTGCCGCGCCGCGCGGGCGGTGCCGGTTCCGGCTCGTGCGCGCTCAACACCATTCGGCGACCGACTCGGATCTCACCTCG